>JBBRKX010000248.1:0-6984 GCA_038231675.1 Chthonomonadales bacterium
ACCGGGCGGCGCCCATCCGGTAGCCGGAGCCGCGGACGGTCAGGATGTAGCGCGGCCGCTGGCCGTCGTCTCCGAGTTTGGACCGGAGGCGAGCAACGTAGACGTCGATGCTCCGTTCCAGGACACCCTCAGCTTCGGGACCGGAGACGAGGTGATGTACGGCCACGGTCTTGTGTGGAACCGTGCCCTTCCCGGTGTCGCCGGGGAGCTGCAGCTGGCATTCGACCTCCGCGCGAACCTGCAGACTGGCATCGGATTCGGGACCGCCAGCGACGCGCTTCATCCGAAGGCAAACGTGCATTTCGACATTACGAGCGCGAATCGGCGGGGTAATCGATTCGAGCTCCGCGGTAAGGTGATTGGCGCGATCGACCAGGAAAGAGTGGGATTGCCGGTCCGGATTCTGGCGGAAACTCGGGGAGACGCGACCGCTATCGCGATTGCCATCGTGGAGCAGGCCTTCGAGGGCGCCGGCCTCGTTGTCATCGCGATTATAGCGATTCTCATAGGCCTGTTGTTACCCGCCGTGCAAAAAATCCGGCAAGCTCCTTGAGCAATCTGAGTGGTGGGACGCTTATCCTCCCACCACTCGGCGCTCACACGTCCGGTCTCGTCACGCTGACCGTGTTGCTGCCCTTCTCATTAGCAGTCGTCAGCACCACGTACACCCGGAAGAGGGCAGTGGCTCCGGGTGAGACCAACCCTTCGTCCGTCGAGAACGAGGTGTCGGTCTTGGCGCCCTCGGCGACCACCGATTCGTCCGCTGCCTTGTACTTCGGACCCGGCGACGTGCGGACCGAGTAGTGGTACAGGTTAGGGTTGGTCGACGGCGTCCAGGTCATGTCGGCCTCGAGCTCATACACACCGCATCAGGTCTCGCGGGCAGGAATTGCGCGGAACTCGACGTAGCCGCAGGTGGCGCAACGATATGCGGAGAGGGGGATCTGGTTGTGCCCCTTTGTTCTAACCCCGTACCATCGGACATCAGGCGCGCCGCCGACCCACGTGGCGACCTCGCTGTTAACCCCATGACCGCCGTCAGCCAGGTACCCCTCTTCCATAGCAACGCCACATCGGAGGCATTTCATTTGTAAATCGTTCATATGCTCGTCATTCATAAATCCGCCATGCCCTTTCGTCGATGATAATCATGTCAGCCCAACTCCCCGGTTTTCTCCGACGGCTGCCGACTCTAGCGCTGCAGGAATTCTTCGCTCGCCGCTGGAATCCTGCATTATGCCCAACACTCTTTATTATGGTGATAATCTCGGCGTTCTGCGGGACAACGTGCCCGACGAAAGCGTGGACCTCATCTACCTGGCCCGCCTTTCAACTCCGCCCGCAACTATGATCTCCTCTGCCAGCATCTCGCGTGATCGACGCAGCTCGATAAGTGTCCCGCACAGCAGGGAGTTGTGCTTCTGGTTTTCAAATATCATCGGGGCAGGGATTCCCCGCCCGGTCGCAGAATCCTGCCCTAGTTATTGTCGAGTTGCGCCAAAGCAGTCTGATTCAAGCGCCTGCATTCTAAGGATGCCGCATATGGCCGTACCAGAATTCTACAAGTTCATGCGACCGGTCCTGGAGATACTCTCCGACCGTCAGACTCGGCATGTTCGGGACATCCACGCGGCGGTTATTTCGATTCTTGGTCTTACTCAGTCGGAACAAGATGAGCTTATTCCGTCTGGTGTAAAAACGCGGGTAAGAGACCGTACCGAGTGGGCTGTTACCTATTTACGTCAAGCGCAGCTTGTGGAGCGGACCAAGCCTGCATTGAATCGGATATCAGAGCGCGGACTAGCATATCTGAAGCGAGCTCCAGCCATCATCCGGCCCGAAAACCTCCTCGAGTTCCCTGAATTCGTCGATTTCAAAAATAGAACGAATACTGATTCAAGCGTGCCGAAAGCTTCGGCCGTCGCGTCAGCATTGCCGAATGCGGAACAACGAACGCCAGAAGAATCGATGAACTCAGCCTTCGCCGAACTAAATGCTGCGTTGGGTCAACAGCTGCTCGAACAAGTCAAGTCGATGTCACCTGCTTTTTTCGAGCAGCTGATCGTCCACCTGATGTTGAAGCTCGGTTATGGGGGCCCTGCCGGGGACGCCGGCACCAAATTGGGGAAGTCCGGAGACGAAGGTGTGGACGGTGTCATAAAACAAGACAAGCTCGGATTGGACAACATCTATCTTCAAGCGAAGAGATGGACCGACGGGACGATCGGGAGGAAAGAAATCCAGGCTTTCGTCGGCGCTCTTACGGGTCAAGGCGCATCCAAAGGAGTGTTCATCACGACGTCGTCCTTCTCCAGGGATGCTATTGAGTTTGCCCGACACGCCCACCCGTTCAAATTGTCGCTCGTGGACGGGAGTCAACTTGCCACGTTGATGATTGAGCACGATCTTGGCGTGACCGAAGTTGCAAAGTACGAAGTAAAACGAGTCGATTCGGATTACTTCATAGAATAAGTGGCCTCCAATCGGGAGCGCATATATAGTATTATGCTCGCGACTCGCGAGGTGAAACAATGTCCGCGCAATGCAAACGCGACGAGGCAATGCTGGCAGGCACTCCCATTTGTGGGCCGAATTCGCTGCCGCGTATGGTTAGGCACAGGCTTCATAGCAAAATGCTGAACAAATGCGCTCGCCACTCTTTCACGATCTGATGTAACACAATCAACTCCCAACTTGTGCCGCAAAGCAGATCGACAGCATCTATGCACGGAAACTCTGTCTTCTCAGTGATACCAACACTGCCCAGTAACTTTGTATTGTGAGCACCGCGATCACTCCCGGCAGGCCATCACGCCCACTCGTCGTGATGCTTGAAATAGTTGGCTGATGCATTGATGAGTTGGATGCGTGTCACACCTCCATTGAGTGCGATGGTATCACATGCATAGCAATCCAACTTATCTTTCTTCGGCTTGCTACGACTCTCCCTGACGCTGTTTAGGTCTGACACCGTCCCAAGCGCGTAGCTTTGAGCAGCGACAAAGCCGAGGCCGAATAATGGTTCCGCGTGTTCACGCGCACTGATACCATCGAAGCCATCATCAGAGTCCAGGCGTTGCTGAATGGCTGCGAGTCCGGCGTCGATGCCGACGATGACATCGTGAAGCGGTCCAATTCGGGTGTCGATTTCCCCAATATGCATGTGCGCTCCTGTGCCTAACAAGTGATTATCCCGCACGCAGCGGGATAATCAGTCGAAACTCGGGGTATAACCGCATGTGAATACGAGTCGAGGTGCTGAATGGCCACGTTCTGTCCAGCATGATTCGCCCTGCCTCAAACGATAATATACCGCGCAACGACCCCGGCCCGCGACTCACTCGAATCGCGGGCCTGTTTCACCTATCGATTGTCGTTCGGTCTACACGTCCGGCCGGGTTATCTTGACGACGTTGCTACCCTTCTCGTTGCCGGTGGTAAGAACGGCGTAGAACTTGAAGACCACGAAGCGCGCTACCAATTCGGCCTGCTCGCCAACGTCGCAATTCCGCTCTCGTCGCGCGATTCCTTCCCATCCATGCTGATGAGCCCATCCGCGCCCTCAAAAACAATTGCTAAAAGATTTCGTCTTTCCCGTTGACAAAGCATCACATGTATGCTACTATACGTCTACATATGGCAGACGAGCGGATTCCCATGTCGGAAGAAGCCTTCCCGCTGACACTTAACGGGAATATGCCACGGTAGACAGGCAGCCGGCAAAAGGCAAGCCTGAGGCGACGGACGCCACCGCCAAATGCGTCCACGGTACATCTGCAAGAACAACTCGGTAAGTCTGAAAGATGAAAACTGGTCGACAGAAGAAGGCAATGCAGCCCGGCGGGGAGAATCACCGAAGCCCCGCCAAGCCCGCAAGACGTTCGCCCTTTGACGGAGCCGGAGCCGGGTCATACCAGGCACGCGGCGCGTACGTACAAACAGGGGATGATGCCCCTTCGCGCTCTCCATGCCGATAAAGCACCATTGGTGACCCGATACACGCTGCGGCATACGTGGTAGACCGTTCGCTGGAGTAACGGGTGGAGCAAGAGCTCCGGGAAGTAGCAGCCCGATTCGTCCGCAGATCCAGACTCCTGCGGAGTGACGCAATCGGCGCTTCCTGAAGAAACCAGCTGCACAGAGCACCATCGGGGAACTCAAAATCGTCCCCTGCGCGACCGTGTAGGTCAAACAGCACCTTGGCAACCTTTCGCGACACCGATTCGGAGCTCAACACTGAGCGCCAGTCAGCCTCTGTCGCCTGCGTCACCCCCGCCCGCATCTTCACGCCGGACAGCGCTGCCGTCACCACTTATCGAACCTGACGATTGCCGTGTAATCCACGAGCACAAAATAGCCCCGCGGCTCCATCAGGACGGAGTCGCGGGGCTCTCTTTGCGGCGAAGACCAGGTGAAGTCTACCGCCGGGTCTTGACTTTGGCGCTGCGTCCGGAAGTGTCATCAGGCGGGTGCAATGTCGTAATGCCGTTCCACTCCAGCTTTACCGTACTCTCGGCGTTATAGGTATGGGACACGGCTCCGGGTGGAATATTGAAGTCTGTCCCCAACGTCTTCAGCCACGTACCGCCGTTAAGATCGCCCACCGTAGCCCAGCCGGCGTTGACATCCGTGATCTTGTCGGACACCACCTTGCCGTTCGTATCCTTCAAAATCTGCCGCACGTGTTGCCCGTTCTTTACGAATCCGTCTATGTCTATCGTCCACTGTCGCGTTGGATCGATCGTGGCCCGGTATTGCAGCCTATTGGGCGTGGTCGGATCGATAAGCCCATCGTCGGGTATTACCAGGGGGAGGACGGCTCCATCGCCGGACCACTCCTCATGGATTAGCCCGTCAGGACTGTCCCACGATCCCGTAAGCGCATAAGACGCGGTTGTCGCGAGCGAAAATTGGCATTCGGTGAGGATCGCAATCGGGTCTGTGTGCGGATCGATCCGGAAGGAGTGCACGTCACCCCGGAAGACCAGGTGAATGGTAAGCACGCTTTTCGTCGTTCCCAGGCCGGTATTCGTGATCTTCGCGGTCCCACAATCCACTCCGTCAATTGGACCGGGTTGCTGCGCTGCCTGGGGAGTCCCGCCGCCACCATCACGTCCCCGGAGGCGTTCGGCCCCTCGCGGTCGAGAGCGCATGTCACCTCTGTGGCCGTCCAGTTCTTGACCGTCATGGCAGCGTCATTTATCGTGACGTCACCCTTTGGCTCGCCAAAGGTCCCGAATACGGTCAGCTCACCCTTCTGCTCGTTGACGCGCAGACCCACAATGGAGGGCGCCAGCAGCCCGAAGTTGCCATTATTAGCGAGCATATCCAACTTTGCGGTTATGCCTGTCTTCGGATTCAGGGTGGAGTCGTAAGAAGTGGCAGTGTAAGTGCGATTGCGCGCCCCCATTTCTGCCAGTACCGAGTTTATATCAAACGGCCGTTGCGGAGGCTTCTCCACGTCGAAGAATGTGTTCGCGCCCAGCATCCGGTCGAACAGGTAGGCCGCGGTAATGACTCCATCACGTATGACCATCGTATTCGTCCATCCGAGATAGACCGACGCGCCTGCCTGCAGACATGCATTCTCGAAATCCAGGGCCACTGTCGCGGCGCTGGAACAGGCGTTCATAAACACGATACTGTTCTTGTTAAACTTGCCCTTCCAATACTTCGTCACGAACTTCGACGTAATCGCATAGTGGACTTCGGTATGCCAACGCAGGACCGTCTCATCGCCTTGAAACGTCAACGCCGCAAAGTAGGAAAGCGACCCGTCTTGAAGGTCGGCTTTGTAGGTCTCGTCCAGAGCGGGAGTCCGAAGGGAGGAAGTCCAGACCAGAAAGGTCTGCGGTCCGCCAATTCGGATAGGCGCCGAACATCCGTGGGCCGTCAAGTAGAGCACGCCTACGTTCGACATCGTTTTAAGCGCGTCCACGGTTTCGGCAGGGCTCGCGAGGCTGTAGGGCTGCTCGAGGAACATATTCGCGATCTCTGTGTTGGCCGTTTCAAAGAACTGTCCCAGGCTGGTGCCTATCACGACGTTCTCAGTTGTAGGCAGGCCACCCTCCCGCGACCGAGATCGCTTGACCGCCGCCGAGCGCTTAAGGCGCGGCGGAAACGGCTGTTTCCGGTCGAGATTGTTCGCAATCACCAGCGTGCTGCCGTCTGCAAACCGCCCCCACGCCCCGCCGACGTCCGATATCCCCGACTCTACGAATTCAGGCTTGGCCTTGAGAAACGCCAGAATCTGCTGGTTCTCCTGGTCAGGGCTTGTCCCGTCGAAGGTGTCGAACTTTGCCGTGATGGTGGCGAACAGTGCGGACCGGCTATCCGCGGGACCACCGCTCCCGCCAGCCGGTCCGCCGCCACCCGAAGGACCGTTGCCGGTCAAGCTGCCCCCACAGCCGGCTAAGGCTACCGCGGCCGCTGAGTGAAGAAGGAGTATGAGTCTGGCAGCGCCTGTGTTCATGGGACTGTACCTCCATATTACGAGAGTGATGACCCCATGCGGGTGGTCTTGGACAGCCTCTTCCATGTGCTGCATATAACATCCTGCAAAGGACCGAATCGCCGGCGCTCGGATGATGCCGCTAGATGCGGACCGGCGGCGGGCTGGCGTAGACTACTCGGGGTCGGAAACCGGGGTTGAGGGGCCGTTTTTCAACACACTCTTAACGTTCGTCGGCATGGTCATTATCGCTTGCAGGACGCGAGCCTCCAAAACTGCCGAAAAATTCTCGACATGGCGTGCGGGAGTCTGTTTGCCAACCGTCGAAAACATTTTGGAGGGAAGACGGAAATATGGTGGGGGGTGTATTCAGGTATTCGGGCCTGAACACCTGAACACCTGAACACCTGAACACCTGAACAATTTGTAACGGGAGAATTGAAATGATAAAAGTCGAGGCTTTAATCCGCCCGCAAAAGCTGGACGAAGTGAAGGCGGCGCTGTCGGACATCGGCGTACAGGGCATGACCGTC
>JBBRKX010000249.1:0-6970 GCA_038231675.1 Chthonomonadales bacterium
AATCCGTCGAAGGATATCGGCCCAAAGAAGGAAGCTTACGCGGATCCTCCGCATTCGTGCGGTCGTACACCACCACCGTGTCCGAATGCTTGTCCGCGCTCGGAAGGTACAGGATGCTGCGCGTCCACTCATGCAAGAAAGTCGGAGGAGGACACCAATACCCCGCACGCACATATTGCCCCCCCGTACTCCCCGCAAGGTACGCGTACTCCCCGTTCGCGCCAAACTCCTGAGCCACCGCCCCACGCGCCTCATTCATCAACGTAAGGCCCGCGATCTGCATACCGTTCGTCGCCGAGCCTCCCGCGGGCATCGAAGCGATCCCATACCCTTGCGGATGCGTCAGAGCCCACTCCCCATGACGATACAATTGGAAGTCGCCCTGGAAGTTGATCTCGTGATCCTCGTCGTTTGCCGCAGGAGAATGCGCCCCGAAGAATGAGTCGTTGTTGCCCCACCCGTCATGGTAGTACATCATGCTGCGACCCGAAGCATACAGCCCGTTGGGAAGAGAAGACGTCTTCCAATCCGCCGAGGGAGCATAGGGGTTGAACATCAGGAAGAAGCGCGCATACGGAATAGCCCCCCAATGCCAATCCACAGGAGAGTTGGATAGGTCCACCGTCAGCTTCTGCATATACGGTCCTACCGCATTGGTGGCCGTCATCGCCGAAAAGATGGCGCTGAGTTCGTCACGGGTCTGGATCCACAGGCCGTGCGGATGCTCTTCATCGCCCCACTGATAGCTGTCGTTCAAATCGGGAGTATGCGAGTACAGGAACGCGCTCGCAAGCTGAGGAAGCGCATTAGTGATCTCAGGAAAGTAGTCCTTGCCCGTCGCCGAGCGCACTCCCTCCGCGCCCAACATCAAGAGTTGCAGGGTGCCGAGGCTGTACTCCCCGCTTTCGATCCACGCCCCGCCTGCTGCCTGCTTCATCATGAGCGTAATCGTGTTGCGCATGCTGCCCCGATCCGATCCGGTGGAGACGAGGCCTCCTACCTTCACGCCATTGCCGGTCTCCACGGCGTTTAGGAAGGTTCCGGCGCGGGGATTGTCGGGTGCGGTGACAAGGTCTAGGAAGGCGAGGCCGAAGTAGTGTCCGATGGTCTCGTCCTGATCGTTGGTGCGGGTTCCCCACGGCTTTCCGGCGACGTTGTTGAGAGCGAGGTCCGCCATCCAGTTGAGGAAGCCGATGTAATCGGTGCGCTGGGCCTTGGTGAGGCCTGGATACAGCCAGTCGTACATCCAGACGTACGTGCAGAAGTACTCCCGGGTCCCGTTGCGATTGGCCCATGGCAATGTATGCTTTTGCGCAAATGGCTGAATGATGCTCCACGCCTTACGAGAATAGGCGAGATCACCGGTCATCTGATAGGCGATTGTCGCATAGTCGCCAATGTCGCCATAGCGAGGGGTGCTGCCGTTGGCATAGGACTTGAGCTTTTGCCACCAGACGTTGTTTTCGGAGACCATGCGGTTCCATACGGCCTGGCGTTGTGGCGACCAGTAGAGATGGGGGGTTCTTCCGGTGGGCGAGACAGCGGTCTGTGCGCCTGCCTTGGGAGCGAAGAGCAAAGCGATCACAAGCGCGATCAAGGTGCGATATACAAAGATGCGTCGGCCAACGTCCTGTCGGCTGCGCATCATGACTTCGAATGCCATGGTGTTCTCCAAATCGCTACGCCCCACCCACTTCTTACACGGAAGCATTTCTGGCTCGACAAACTGAGACACGCGGAGACTGCGTTAAATGATTTCCAGGTTTGTGCGACATGCTTCCAAGAACGGATGTGGGATAGAGGCACTGATATAGCCACGGAAACGTCCTGAAGTCTGGCGTATCCCGGCGCCGCGAAGCATAGCTGGATCTATTCCCTGGACATTGGGAAACATGATGCTGGTTTCTATTCGACCTGCCCAATGGTTTTGCGCGAACAGGCAAAGCGCTCTCAATAGGTCACTACTGGGTTCCCGCAGGAAGAGATTATCCACGGTTGCGACGGCTAGGATCCTATCCGCAGATTTGACTTCGGAGCGCATAACCATGGCGCCTCCCTGAAGATCTCCTGCTTGATTACGACACAAAAGTAATAGACGTTCTCTGGGGTCCTCAGTATAGTGCATGAGCGCGTGAACGTCCGGTACGTTCCAGAGTGTTTGCTCATCGGTGACCGAACCGATGAGATCTACAAAAGCCACGTGATCCCGCGTAACTTCTATCTTTGTAAAGGTTTCTACAGCGTTCGGACGAGGAATATGGCCATGGATAGGAAAGTCCCCCAGCGATCCGGTTTTAAATCCAGCGTTGGAATAAGCGGAAAGAAGGATTTTCTCCCCGCTTGATTCCGGTTCGGCGAATGTGACTGTCGGCAGCGCGCTCGTACGAATCACTTCCAAAAGTGCGCCGTACAAACGAGCGGGCAACCGCTGTCCCCGCCAGTCGGGCCGGACCGCTAGAAAGGAAACGCAATACGCCTCGCAGGCATCCCCACGCCAGCGTAAATTACGCATCGTCGCGCCTATAAATCCAACGGGTTCGTCGCCATCCATAGCAGCCATGCCCAGGCCGGGACAGGAACCGGGAAAGCCGAACTGCCAGGCCAGATACTCCGCACTATAGTGCATACAGGGCGCCGGCCAGGCTTCCTGAAGAATGCGCCCGGCGGCCGACGCAAAGGCTACCGGGTCTATTTGTTGGATCGAGATCATAGTGCTTACTTAGCCGTAAATTCCGGGGCAGTGCGTACGGCATCAGGCCACTGGGCGGGATCATGGCCATGTTGCGCCAAAAATGCATAGACCCAACGCTCGATACCGAATGCGATACACACGCTATGCATGGGACCGCTTCCCTCGACACTGACATTGAAAGCTCTTCCGAAGAAGTCGGTGTGGTAGTTCAGAGAGCCGACTGCCAGGCGCTCCTCCCCGGGCAGCATAAGCGACATTTCGTATTTCGTTTCCGCGCTCAACTGGAAATAGGTCTTTGCCGATGCATCCGGGGCAATGAAAAAGGGATCGCTGGCGGTGCGAATCTCTCCCGCCAATCGATGCTCTTCTAAAAAGCGCACCGTCATCTCGATTCCCCGTTCGCGCTCCTTCAACACAGAATCGCGAGATCCCATGAACACGACTTCACGCATCGTGAAGTCCCACAGCCGACGCAAGTCGCGCATGTTGCTGGACTCGTAACGGAAGCACTTGCCGCACACTCCGTACACCATGCCCTCCGCAGGCAGCGTTTGCCCTTGATGGAGGTGATACACATGGTAACAAGTGGCGGGAGACAGGCAAGCTTCAGGCGCCTCCATATCGGTTAACGCCATCTCGTCCAGAGTGTCACGCTCTTGGTGCCGCTTGCGGAAATCCTCGATGCGATCGGCGTCTTCCGATAGGTGCGCGGCAAAGGTGACGTTGTGAGGGAAAGATCTAAAATAGTCGCACTTTGCCAGCACGGTCGCGGGAATAAGGGTTGGCGTCAAAAGAGGGTTGGCGCTCCACGGGTCGCCGAAAGCTTCAAAAACGCGATCGAAGTATTGAAAGAGGCGCAAGGGCATCCCGTCCAACGCCACCTGCCCATTCCCAAGCATATGCATGCCTTCACACATGCCGTCACCACGAAATTGTGGGTCGGCGCACGCCTCGCTTCGATAGACAAGCTTGCGCTGCAGACTGCGCAAACTTTTCTGGACGCTGACGGCCAGTTGTTCGACACGTTCCGCCAGTTCGGTCTCCGTTCCCGCCGGCGTCTCGAATTCCAGATCTGCTCCTTCGTTGGTGAAGCGCATGTTCCGGACTGTTTTTGACAGATGCGCAATTTTCTTAAGAATCTCTTCTTGAGCCATCTCATGGGCAGGCTTAGGTAAATGAATCGTGACGAGCTGCATCAATTCCCTTGCTCCTTCTTCAATAACACAACGAGGTCGTATAACGCACGCGCCGAGCGCGCAGCCATAAACTGTTCGTCCGGGATAGTAATGTCAAATGTTTCTTCCAACTGGATAAGCAGCTCGAGTACACTCATGGACGAAAATCCCGCATCCTGCAATATTGCGTCGGGTTCTATTTCGGGCAGATTGCCAATGCTGCAAATCATCGCCTGTATACGCGTAAGATCCTCCACTGACACAACCTTTCTATTTTATAGCGACACGACAGCGCCTATCAGGCAGGCGCCCTCTCGGTTATAGGCGCGGCGGGTTGATGCTCGCTGGGAGCAGCCTGTAAAGAAGAGATTTTTCGAGCCGGGTTGCCTGCAACCAGAGTATAGGAGGGAACATCCGTGATTACCACGGCTCCCGCAGCGACAACGCTTCCTTCCCCTATCGTGACGCCAGGGAAAACAATAGCGTTTCGACCAATCCATACATTGTCCTGAATGGTAATGGGGCGTACATCTTCCGACGCGGCAGGCAAGCCTGCTTTTCTCATTTCCGGATCCGTGGGATGCCCGCCGCTATCGAACATCAATACCCCCGTGGAAATGCGGCAATGACTCCCAATCGTTATTCTTTTTCCAACCGCTATATTGCAGTTATGTCCAATGCCGGTAGAGTCGCCGATCTGCAGGGTCGGCGAGGCACAATAACGCGCTGCAAAGCTGATACTGCACTTACCATCGATCAGCACATCATTTCCTATGATGATATCGCCTTTACCCTGGATCCAGTGAATAAAAACGCCGGTCCTTACGCCCCTCCCAACCGTTTTACAATACGCTTTGAAGAGCGGTTCACAGACGAATACCCGGACGCCAAAGTAATAGATTCCGCGGCAAAACAGATATAAAGCGAGCACGGGCCGTGCTGTTACTGGAGGGAAAGGCAGGGTAAACGTTCGAATTCCCCAGTAGAATTTTCGGAGGCCCCGTGCAAAGGGATGTTGGGACAGTACAATTGCTCTATAGGACACAATTTTTCCTCGAAGACAAAGAATAACTTATCCGCGTTTGAATACGGAAACCAGCGTACTTAGATTTACAACCTTTGTTCCCAGAAGCATCCCCCCATAAACCAGGAGCGATGCCGTCCCTCCGAGCAAAATCTCCAGGAGAATCGGCCATTGAAGATGAAAGGCTCCGAGGAG
The DNA here is from genome assembly GCA_038231675.1 of Chthonomonadales bacterium. Lineage (GTDB taxonomy): Bacteria > Armatimonadota > Chthonomonadetes > Chthonomonadales > Chthonomonadaceae > JBBRKX01. The sequence continues at coordinate 5,087 of JBBRKX010000249.1, forward strand.
TGGAAGCGCCATCAGTACCGCGCATAGTAAGATACGGCCGAACGGAACCCGCCTGAAGAGTGCCGGAAATGTGCGCATAAAGCATGGCAGCAGAAACAGTATGGAAACCGCAGGTCGGAGCACCCAGGAATAGCAGGCCCCTTTCAGACCAAATTGCAAAATGAGGATCAGTGTCAGCATCGTGCTTACAATCGTGGCCGCCATGCCCAGCCGTGCCGCCTCGGAACTCTTTCCGGCGGCCTGTATGGCATACCCCATCGGAAGAAAAATGCCCAGGCATACCACCGACCAGATCGTAATCTGAATAATGGCCTGACACTCTTCGGCATTTTTGCGAAACAAAAGATGCGCGATCGGATTGGCCAGGACCGTTATCAGAACTGCGATCGGTATACACGCGAGCAGGGATAACAGCATCAATTGGAGGACCTGATCCAGAGCATCCCCCGTCTTCTCCGCATAACTTTTGGAGATCCCTGGAAACATGGAGGTCGCCAATCCATCGGGGACCGTGCGCAGCCGATCCGCGAGGATCGTGCCCGCGCTAAAGTAACCGAACTGAGCGACTCCGAGAAGTTTGGGGACCAGCAGTTGCTCGCTCCGGTCGCGGATGGTCGCCATCAGCAGTTCCATGCCCAGAAACTTCGTTTCCGATAATAACTTTCGGATCTCCCCCGTATTCCACTTCAGCCCTAGCGGGAACAGGTTCCTATGCACGAAGACACAGGCCAGCATGAGACTGGTGAGAATGCCGGACAGGTAAGCGACCGAAAGGCCGATCACGCGGGCGCCGCAAAAAACGGAAACGACGGAAACGACTGTAACGATCACTCCGGCCGCAAAGCCCATGGATGCAAACGCTTTGAACCGCTGAAAGCCCACCATCACATCCCAGAGCGTCGATGCGATGGTAGTCGCGAGGAGCCCCACCGCATTGATGGCGACGCAAATGAGAATTGTTCTCGAGTAGCCCATGAGCGCGGCCATCCCGAGCGCGCTAAACCCGGCGAAAATGGCCAGTAATATTCGCAGGGCCAGCTGGATATACGTCGCTTCCGCCGCCTGCTCCGGGAATTGTGAAACGCGGCGGATAAAAAGCGGTCGCAGTCCGAGATTGGCCAGGAATGCTGTAATCGCAATCAAAGAAGTGCCGACAGACCACTGTCCAAATCCCGTGGCGCCCAGCGTGTGAATAAAATATGCAGTCGCGGGAATGCCGATGATATTAATGATCAACGGCTGCCCGATAAGCAGCGCCGCATTTCTGACGGTCGAACGTTTTTGCATTATTGATTTAGCAGCGCCTGACTTCCAAATTTCATGGGCGCATTAGATCAGGGCGACCCTTTCATAACTTTAAGAGCGTGCTCCGACAGGCGTCCGTTCGACGGAGCCCTTGAGTGCTTCCTCCAAAACCCGGCCCTGCATCATGGGCGGAATGGGCTGCCCCATCAGGCGCATAAGCGTTGGCGCGATATCCAGGTTATTGCTTTCCTTGATGATGACATTTCGCTTTATCGCAGGGCCATGCATCAACAGAACGCCTTTAGGATGATGGCGTCCGGACTTCACCACTTCAACGCCTTTGCTTGGTCGACACGCGAGATCTCGGGTTAATCGTTAACCATGGCCGCCTAAGTTGCCAGGATTGATAAACGAAAGGCCCGAGTGGAGGTTGACGTGTCCCTGGCCGAAATGATTGCATTACCCAAAGCGCCGGTTCGGGCGCCGAAATCCTCGAGAAGGCCGAACGTAGACGACATTATGCGTCTTGGTCTGAATAGCGCGCGCCCGAGTGTGAAAGGCGAGCGCAGGGAGGGCATGGAACTTTCCAAGGCCACTTGGCTGCTCGAGCGTGCCTGGAGCACAATTAGCCAGCTGATC
>JBBRKX010000250.1:0-6943 GCA_038231675.1 Chthonomonadales bacterium
CGCATTGGGTGGCTCATGCCGTCGCGGCGGCCCTTGCCATACCGGTCGGTGAGAGCAAGGACCTGATGCGGACGCTCCACGACTTCCTCGCGGAAAAGGAACTGCTTTTGGTGTGGGACAATTGCGAGCATGTTCTGCCTGTCGCCGCACAGCTTGCAGGGAAACTGCTTCGCTCCTCGCGTTCACTGCGCCTGTTGGCAACCAGCCGCGAGCGGCTCGGGCTCACCGGCGAGCATGTGGTTCCCATTAGACCGTTTGCCCCCGTGATGGATGCATGGTTGCCAGCCGCGCCCCCGGGCCCCGCAGCTTTGCTGTTTACCGCACGCGCGGGGGAAGTGCGCCCGGGATTCCAATTGACTGTCGAAAATGCCCCGGTCGTGGAGCAGATTTGCAGAAATGCGGATGGGCTGCCGCTTGCAATCGAAATTTCCGCGGGACTACATTCCGTTCTCCCTCTGGAGGAGATCGCCGCCGTTCTGCCCGCTACCCTCGCGCGTCTGCCGGATGCGGACCCGACGCGTCCCGAACGCCACCGGACGCTCAAGGCGCTGTTGGCGTGGAGCGACCGGCTCCTTTCTCCAGCCGAGCGCGCTCTTTTCCATTGCCTATCGGTTTTTCAGGGGGGCTGGTCTCGTGACGCCGCGATAGCCGTTTCTCACGTCACGGAGAACGTTACGCGGCCTGACGCAGGGGCAGCGATCCAGGGCGACATCGCCTGGGAGGTTTCGAACGTTCTGTCCCATCTGATCGGGAAATCGCTTGTGGTATTGGAAGAGCAGGTGGGAGGGAGCCGGTACCGATATCTTGAGATCGTGAGGAGCTTCGCATGCGCGGAATTGGAAGCGACGGGCGGCAGTATTTCGGTTCGTCGCGGGCATCAGGACTACTTTGTGAAATTCGTGTCTGAAGCGAGCGCGGCGCTGACCGGACCGGACCAGTCTGAATGGCTTGATCGGCTGGAATTGGAAACGGCAAATATACGTCTGGCTCTCAGATTTGAAGCCGGCGCGGGCACGCAAAGGAACGCCCTACAACTGGCCGGCGCCATGGGCAGGTTCTGGCAGATACGGGGCTATTTCTCGGAGGGTCGCGAACATCTTCAGCGCACTATGGAACAGTGTGACAGTGCAAGGGCCTCACCGGAACGGGGCGAGGCGCATAACTGGGCGAGCGTGCTTGCCGTTCACCAGAGCGACTATGCGGCCGCGCACCGGCATGCCGAAGCGGGACTGGCCATCTGGAGAGCGCTCGGCGACTCGCGTGGGATCGGAGGCTCCCTCGGATGCCTTGGTATGATCGCAAAGGACGAGGGCAAGCTCGAGGAGGCGCGCGGGCTGTTTCAGGATAGTCTGCTCGCGGCTCAAAACGCCGGCGACCGTGTAGGAGCGGCGGGATCCCTCGGCTACCTCGGGATCGTGGAAGCAAGCCAGGATGCCACTACCGAGGCCGAAAGATACTACCGTGAGAGCCTCGCAATCCGTCGGGAGATCCAGGACCGATGGGGAATTGGCGCGTCTCTGAATAATCTGGGCCTGCTTGCTTTGCAACGGGGCGAACAGACAGAGGCCACGGCGCTCCTTGAGGAGAGCCTCGTAATCCGGCGAGAGCTCAAAGACCGGCGGAATCTTGCGATCACTCTGAACGTACTGGGCAAAATCCTTGCGCGAACGGGAGATTATTCCCGTTCTCATGCGCTTCTCATGGAAAGTTTGAAGGTGTGCGGCGCACTTGGCGATCGTCGGAGCCTCGCGTATTCACTGGAAGCGTTCGCAACGCTCGCCTCGCTTCAGGATCACTCCCGAGAAGCGATCCGCTTTTATCAGGGCGCTCAGGCGATCCGGGCCCAGATCGGGGTCGCCCAGACGCCGATTGATCGAGAAGATTCCGTGCCCATAGCAGCGCTCGCGGAGGCACATTCGTCCTTGAGCGCCCCCCTCTCTCCGCCCACTGTAGAGCAGGCGCTCGCCTGGGTCAGGGAAGCGTTTTAAGACGATCCCGGCTTCCGTACTATTGACGGTGAGAGCTGCCGGCGGCTATAATGCCTGCCAAGCACATGAAGTTACTGATTATTAACGCCGACGATTTTGGCTACTCTTCCGCAGTAAATGACGCGGTTCTGCGAGCACACACGAATGGCGTATTGACCAACGCCAGCCTGATGGTCGCAGAGCCGGGCTGGCGGGAGGCGGTGGCGATCGCAAAGGACAACCCGCGCCTGGGGGTCGGCCTCCATGTGGTCACCACTTTCGATCGGTCGCTGCTGCCGCGCGGAGAGATTCCACACCTTGTTTCCGCCGAGGGGAAATTTGGAACGGATCCTTTCCGAACCGGCCTCAAATATGCGTTCTCCACCCCTGCGCGGCAGGAACTGCGACGGGAACTGGAAGCGCAGTTTGCCAGATTCGCGGAAACCGGACTTCCGTGGTCTCACGTGGACGGCCACCAGCATTATCACATGCACCCGGTCGTATGGGACAACGTACTCGACCTATGCGACCGTTACGGAGTACATCGACTGCGCGTTCCGTACGAAGAATGGTGTCCACACCGAAAGGACGGCGGGGACGGGCCCAATATCGATACGGTCGGTGGATTCTTCTTGAGAGTTTTGCGGCGGCGTTGTTTACGTACTTTGCGTGCAAGGAAGCAACTCGGAGGTAAGGCGATTTTTCACTGCGACCGAGTCTATGGGCAGTTTCAAACAAGCAATATGCATTCCGAATATATGGTAAGACTGCTCGATCGTCTCGGAGGCGGGACGAATGAAGCCTACTTTCATCCCGGCACGCAGTACGCGCGGGCCCTTCCACGGGACCAGCAGACCGAATCGATGCGCGATGTTGAATTAAAAGCTTTGCTTTCCCCCGCTGTTGCCGCAAAGATCGAATTGAACGGCATCCACACGGGAAACTATGCGGAGATCGAATGGATGAGCCGAACGGAACAGGGGTAAGAAGGGTGAACATTCGACGCTTTCCAGCGTCCAACCTCATAGCGAGCAGAGCCGCCCTCGGTAGCTGAAATAAGAGCCATGTCGCGAAATGAACAATCGGGTTCCTCCTTCGTCAGAATATGCAGAATACTGACCGATACCGGAGCTCATGATGGTTGCGTTAGGCGCTACAATGCAGGCTGATACCGCGCTGATACAGCGCGCACAGGCGAACGACAGAGCCGCGTTCAACGAAATAGTTTTGCGTTACAAAGCGAAAGTGTATAATTACATTTTCCGGATGGTCCATAACGTGGTCGAAGCGGAGGACCTGACGCAGGAGACGTTCGTTCGAGCCTATCTGAGCATTCGATCGTTTCAAAGCCGCGCCAGCCTGAACACATGGCTGTTTCGCATCGCGACGAATCTGTGTATCGACTATAGTCGCAAGCACAAGAAGACGCAGGGATTGACGACCTCGCTGTCACAGGAAAGCGAGGACGAAGAGGAGACTCAACGGGATATTCCCGATGTCGCTTTCGATCCGCAGCGTCTCCTGTTGAATAAGGAGCTTGGCAGTCGCCTGGATCAAGCATTGCGTGATCTACCCGAAAAGCTTCGGACGGTGGTTCTATTATACGATGTCGAAGGGCTGGCTTATGATGAGATCGCCGACATTGCCGGCTGTCCGCTCGGCACGGTCAAATCGCGACTGTTCAATGCACGGGCGTCTCTTCGGGATAAGCTGGCTTCTTATCTTGGCGCATGATGACCTTTCATAGGATCCGCAAGAATCGAGACGATGATGAAGTTTTCCACGCATGATAACGAGAGCGATTGTCTGACTGTACAGGCGCGGCTCTCCGATTATATCGATAGCAATTTATCCGCCCGGCAGGTGCTGGACGTTGAGGGACATCTGACGGGCTGCGCCCACTGCGCCACGTTGGCGCGCCAGATGCAGTCTACCGTGGACCTGCTGCATTCCGCGCAACAGCGGGACACGAGCGACGACTTCATGGCGAAGTTCCATGCGCGACTTGACGGCGTTGAGCCCACGCGAAGTCGTGGAGTGCTTCAAGCGATGCGGGATTGGCTAAATACCTTACGCGAACCTATGATGATCGGTCGCATCCCGGCGCTTGGCCTGAGCATGGGCGTGGTGGCTTTGCTGATTTTCTTTGCGGCTCCCACCCAGCCTGGTCATCCCCAGGTGGCCGCGCCCAGCCAGTTTGCGGCGCCTCTGAGTTATAATGTGGCATTGACCGCCAGCAATCCCTTCGACGATCCTGCGGCGGCTAATCTGGAAGCCGCTTCGGCACGCAAGGATAGCAGCCTGACCGCGGAGACTGAGTAACGAAACCGGACGCACCATGAAGATGCTTTTTCAGCATAAGGGCGGGCGAACTCGCCCGCCCTTATGTTTACCTACTCCTACAATTTACGATACGGATAGTTCCGTTTCCATACGGCGCGCCCTGCTTGCTCTGGTATTGAGCACCGCGATGATAAGTGCGGCTTCGATTTCAGTGATCGGTCAGGGAAATAACGGGGGCCGGCCGAACAAGCGGTTACGTGCGATCGTTATCCAGCGACGCGCAATGATTGCCCAGCAACGCGCCGCGATTATTCAACGCCGCATCATGGTTCCGGCTTCTTCCAATGTGCGCGTGTCCGTTCCGTATTCGTCTACCCCGGCGTTGCGTCCGCAAATGGGCGGAATGCGCAGGCAGGGCCTTGGGCCTCAGGAAAAAGCCGCACTGGAGTTGCTCCGGAAGATGATTCGGCCCGATTCGGATTACTACGGCGTCCAGGTAACCGAATTGACCGTGCGCGGTAGAACCGAACAGACCGAACAAAAGATTTGGGGAGATACGCGCGGATGGGTCCGGCGCGATTACATGAGGCCGCCAGAGTTGCAGAACGATACGATGCTGACCGGTCCTAATCGGTATCAGTATTATCATGCCCGCCGAAATGTTCAGGACATCGCGCTATGGCCTACGGAATGGAACGAAAAGGAAAAACGTTTCCTAAATGAGATTCGAAGCGGCAGAATCGCCGTCGCCTTTGCTGGAAATGAGACATTGACCGGCATCAACATCAATGCGGTCAAAATCCGAGTCGTACCGCAGTCAGGCTCGAATGAGGGGACAGTTCAGTTCTGGATCGATCCCAATACAGGAATCCAACTAAAGACCGCTAAATACGATCCCGCAGGCAACATTTTATCGCAGTCCTATTTGACCAGTCTGACTATTGCTCCGGTTAGCCCGAACAACTTCAAAATTGCCTGGCCCAACGCGAATATGAATACGCTGTTTCCGCTGCAGCAATTCAAGACATTGCAAGATGCACAGCAGTTTCTGCCCTTCCAACCGCTCGAGCCAACGCCTCTCCCGTCAGGCTTTCAAACGCGCGGCGTCTGGGTGTTCGCACCAAAGGCAGTGCTCCTCCGCTACACGGATGGCCTCACTACGTTCAGTCTTTATGAGCATGTGATGGCGCCCGCGATAAATCCGAACGCCTACCTGGTCCCACCCGGAATGTATAGGCGCAACGTCCAGCGCTGGAGGATGAAACTTGCGACCGGTGATATCGAGATCGACTACATCGGCCACCTCCCGCCCGCCGAGGCGCAGGCCGTGCATGACTCGCTGCGGTAAGGACCCGCCATGTCGGGTGGTTTGTCCTTGCATCCTTCATTCCTTGCCATCGTGCAAATGCTCCACGTTTTCAATCTTCATTTCTTTTTCATGATAATCCCCCATCCTTCCTGAGTGGCCCATCAGGTTCTCAATGGGTCCGGTTGCCCGACTTTGTCTTCCTATGTGTAGCAATGAAATCTGCCGCCGGGATCTTCTTCGAGGATATCCAGGATATAATAGATTCCCTGATGGTTTATGGGAGACAGATAGGCGCGTGTATCGTACTGTTCTCTATAAGCGAAATCAATGTCCAATAATATCGTCTTGTCCCCCCGCTTGACGTATGCAGGTCGCACCGGACCTTAGATCAGCACCGAAGGAGTACGGCTGAATGAACTGGCACTTCAAGCTGGGCGGGCGCCTACGGGCCGCATTTCCCATTCTTACAATACTACCACTGTGTGTTTTGACCGCTCGCGTTATGGGGCAAAGCCCTACCGTTCCGGTGCCAGGGCATCTTTCATCCCGCACCGTGGCCGAATCCCGTGCCGTTGGCAGGATAAGCGCAACACAAAACATATCCATCGCAATCGTGCTGCCGCCCCGCAACGAGGGACAGCTTAACGATCTTATCCGCGGCCTATACGACCCCAATGACCCGCGCTATGGACATTATATTGCTCCCGCAGAATACACCGCGCGATTTGGACCCACCCAACAGGACTACAATGCCGTAACCGCGTTCGCCCTTGCGCATGGAATGCGCGTGACCGGCCTCCATTCGAACCGGCACATCCTTGATGTGGAAGGGCCGGCGACGACGGTGGAGGCCGCCTTCAACGTGCATTTGATCCAGTATCAGAAACTTAACGGGCGCATTTTTCACGCGCCAACCACGGAGCCGCGCGTGCCCGTGGCGCTCGCCGGGCGGATTCAAAGCGTCCTGGGCCTGAGCACTGCTTCGGAATACCATACGCATATCAGGAAAAGGCCGGCAGGTCGTGTCGCGAGTCCAAGAGACGGAACCGGGCCAAGCAACGCCCTGTCGCCTGCGGATGTGCGCGCCGCTTATAATATCCCTGCTCCCAACCCCAACTGGGCCGGCCAAACGCTGGCGGTGTACGAGTTGGACGGCTATACCCCGAGTGATCTTACGTTCTATCAGAATTTTTTCGGACTGCCGGCGGTAACGATACAGCCGATTCTGATCGACAATGCACGCAATATCCCTGGCAGTGGAGCAAGCGAAGTCACCCTCGACATCGAGCTACAACTTGCGCTTGCTTCCGCCAGGGATACCGTCCTCGTCTACATCGCGCCCAATACGGTAACAGCCCGAATCGACAGCTACAACCGGATTGCA
>JBBRKX010000251.1:0-6932 GCA_038231675.1 Chthonomonadales bacterium
GTGAATGGCGACGGTGTTCCCGACATTGTTTCGGGAGGTTTCTGGTATGAGGGACCGAGCTTCACAAAACGCCATCGGATCGGGTTGGTAAAGCGGGAAGGCGAGTATTACGATGACTTCTCGACCATTCCGCTCGATGTCGATGGGAACGGCCGCACGGATTTTATCACGGGGGGCTGGTGGGGCAATACGATCCGATGGCGGGAAAACCCGGGCGCGGGCAACGGGGACTGGCCTGAGCATGTCATAGCCAAATGCGGGAATGTAGAAACCACGCGAGCCTGGGATATCGACGGCGATGGAACGCTCGAGATCGTGCCGAACACGCCCGGTCACCCGTTGGTCGTCTACAAACTCAACACAGATGCGAGCGGTCGAGGGAACGGCACATTCACGGCGCATACGATTTATCCCGCAGCTCAGGGGCATGGGCTTGGCTTCGGGGACATCAATGGCGACGGGCGCGGCGACTTTGTGCTATCTCATGGCTGGCTTGAAGCGCCCAACGATCCCTATCACGGCGAGTGGATCCTGCATAAGGAATTCCATCTGGGCAGCGCTAGCATTCCCATGCTTGTGGCCGACGTAAATGGCGATGGCGTCAATGACCTGATCGTAGGTCAGGCCCACGATTACGGGCTCGACTGGTACGAGCAGAGGCGAGATTCCGAGGGAGGGCGCACCTGGATCCGCCATCCGATCGACCCATTCAACTCACAATACCATGACTTGCAGTGGGCCGATATCGACGGAGACGGCCATAATGAGCTGATAACGGGCAAGCGATTCCGGGCCCACAACGACCATGAGCCCGGCGTTTTCGACGACATGGGAATTTATTACTTCAAGTGGAACGGCGAATCGTTCAGCAAGCAGGTGATTGCTTATGGCCCCGAAGGTATCGGAGCCGGCTGCGGCATCCAGTTCTGCCTCGCCGACCTTCGTGGCAGCGGACGCCTGGATATTGTGGCGCCCGGTAAAGATGGCCTGCACGTCTTTTACAACGAGGGATTGTAGGCGCTATGCATCACCGCCGATCCTACCTGCAATACAGGTTTTTTAGAAAGGCGTGTATGGCGGGCGCTGTACCCTGTGTCCGAGCAGACGCAATAAATGGAGAATCGGGAACTCGGCCGGGCAATATCCGTCTAAAGAATGGCAAAGAAGTTTTCCGCACGGAGAACATCCACGGATGGTATGCAAAGGAGCAACGAATGGTTCGAATCCTAAAAGGCGTAACGGTTTTGGCGCTAGTGCTTGCTCTTCCCGGCATGGCGCAGACACCGCATCACCGTTCCCGGCACGCATCCTCGACACACCGTCGTAGGTGGCACGCATCCTCGACGCACCGTCGTAGATGGCATGCGCCTTCAACACGACGCCGTGTCTGGCATCAGCCTCCAGTGGTGCATCGTGTCTGGCATCAGCCTCCAGTGGTGCATCGTGTCTGGCATCAGCCTCCAGTGGTGCATCGTGTCTGGCATCAGCCGCCTACTGTGCATCGCGTCTGGCATCAGCCGCCTACTGTGCATCGTGTCTGGCATCAGCCGCCTACTGTGCATCGCGTCTGGCATCAGCCGCCTACTGTGCATCGTGTCTGGCATCCTTCGCATCCCAAATGAAGCGATGGGCCTGTCATGTCGGACAGACACGCCTTTGCCGCTATACGTCTGCAATGGGGACTGTTCCTCTGCGCCTGCCGCATGTGTACTTTCCATGTTCTCCATTGGGTGTTTCAAGGAGCGTCCGGAAGCGTGGGGTGCTTTTGTCGGGCATCCTTGAAGAACATCAGGGCGATCATCAGGGCGATCATCAGCGGAGGATACACGGATAACAAAGGGAGATACCAGTAAGTGCCATGCAGGTAGTCTTCGGCGATGGCAATTTATGGCCGCACGATCGATTCGGGAGGCGAGGTAGTCGCTCAACAGGGTGTAATTCGGCATACAATCCGTGAAAAAGATCCGCTGGCCGGAGCCGATGACCACGGTCATTCGTGTCTGACTCCCGCGCGCGGATGTGGGATACAACAACAGCCGTTCAAAGTGATCGAACGGAATGAAATGGTGGCGGAAAACGCTATTGGAGGCGATTGCATCCTGGCTGACAGTGAGCTTCCAGGTAAAACATTCCATGCCGAGCAGGGCAAAGAAGAAACCAAGAGTGAGGCTAAAGACGATCGAACCGACCCTTTCCGTGGCGGAGCCGCCACGGAGTTGTGGATAGAACAGGGTGGCAACACAAGTTGCCTTGAATGTGCCTTGCGGATCACGTACAAGATTGAAGTCTATACCCAGACTGTCACCCGATGCGTTATAAAGGGTGAGTATATTATTGGTGGTTCCGCTGTAGCGATAGGCGGCTATGGAATGCCAGGTAAGGGAGCCGGACCGCCGCAGCCCGAGTTTTTCGATTCCGTTCTCGTCAACACGATTTTGGAACGGCAACAGTTATGCCGGAATTGCGCATCACTACACATCCTTTCCTGCCGCGCACGAACTTCTCGTCCTCGGAGAGGCCCGCATGGATAGCCACGTAGCCTCCGATCGGCGATGCTTGCGGCGGAATATTGCCCATTGGATAGTCCCGTTCCACCTGGCGATAGAGCAACCTATCGATGAGACCGGCTTTCAGCCCTCGCGCCGCGTCGGACACGTCCGGGTAAGAGAGGTGCAGTCCTTTGTAATAGCCCTCGCCCACGGCGTCTTCGTTCGGAAGGAGGCGCAACACAAAGTAACACCCTTCCGGGGTGCGCATATCCCCTTCACGCTCCTTCGTGCCGGAATGCTGACCGACTAAAACGGGAAACGTGGTAAGGGTTTCCCCGTTTGCCACCAGCGAAAGCGTGCGTGCCGTTTTGTCCACTACAATGATTGGGCACTCCCCTGTCTCTGTCATAACGTGAGTCTCCTGTAGGACCAGCCACTGTATCCGTCTTCTATTCTTTCTATTTGTGACGGCTCCATGCAGATTTGGCCTCGGGTTTCCTAATTTGCAGGTGTGCATGCTAAATTTCCTGCCAATTTTGTGTAGTCTCCCTTTTGTAACACATTTGTAACGCCTCGTCGGTTATCCTCTCCTTGCTATCACCCGACGGTCTTGTAAGACAGTCAGCGATCCGAAAGCGCAGTGCGCGTGGCCGCCACATAAGAAAGCATGTTGCCGCGCAACAGAGCAAGTTCCGACAGCCGATAACGGCTCTGCTTGCCGGGTACGAACGCCCGCTCGGCGCCAGGCATCGGCTTGGCCGCGAGCGGAAGTGGCTCGAGCGCACATCGATCCGGATAGAGTTGGCGCAAGGCATACGCACTTAGGTCAAGGCTGCGCCCAGGGTTGCGTCCGCCTGCTCGCGGAGGCGCCTTTGTAAGTGCGCCTCACTTTCGCCCTCTTCGCGTCGAAGCAGCAAATGCGGGAGGCCAAGACGGGTATTTGCAATGCGTCCAACGTCCACACAAACGCCGAAGACGACGGCTGGACGTGCCTTGCCCCTCTTGCTCATTTGGGATGACCGAGCACCCAAGCACTCAGAAAGGTGTGGAGATTGTCAAAATCATTTTCTGTTCTCAAATACGTGAAACGGTTTGGAGTGTTAAGCAGTCTGTTTATGCTGCTTACTCCGCTATTGGGTTGTTTTTCGGGCGACGGCCCGATCTCTCTCAAAGCGCCTGTACACTATGGTTTCGTATATGTTACGAACGAGGCCGACAATACGGTGAATGAATACAGTCCGAAGGCGGATGGCTCTCTCCAGTTAATCGGCAGTGTGCCAACGGGCCGGCGGCCGGGCGGTATACTAGCAACTGATACCACCGGGGGCACCACTGGAGACTATGACGCCGGCCTGGTTTACGTGCTGAATCGTGATGACAATACAATCTCGCAGTATCTAATTCAGAACTCGAGTTCGCTCAAGGAACCGTCGGGCACTCTGATACCTGCCGATATTCCGACCATCCCCACAGGTAGAAATCCAAGCGCGATTTCAAGTGACGGCAAGCTAATCTATGTTACCTGTGAGGGTGACAACAGTGTTGTCACCTACAGCATCCAGGACAACGGAACGACCTTATCTACAAAATCCACGCTGGTTAAAGTCGATACGGTGGCTACTGGGCCCGCACCCGTGGACATAAGCGGAGGGTACGTAGTGAACAGTGGCAATGGTACGGTGAGCCTCTACAATCCGTATGGGGGGATTGTCAGCGGACAATCGCAGCGCTTCGCCTATCAGCTTATACCGAACACCCCGAGCGTGCTCCCGGTCCCCGGCGCCACTCGTGTTTCGCAAACGACTACCAGCAGCCCCATCCTCTTCTACCCATATTACGTGATAAGCAACACAACGAACACAATTCAAACATTCAACGATGTGAAGGACGTCTACAGTCCGCAGGTTCAGGCCGTAATACCGACTATCGTCCAAGAACCTCCACTGGCTACCGGAGCAAAGCCTAGCGCCGTTATCGCCGATGCCTTCGGTGAAGTCTATGTAGCTAACTTCGCCGATAACACTATCTCCAATTATAAGGCGGTGCATACAACCGGCGCTCGAGACAATCAGGAGCTAGTGCTGCAGCCCAACAGTCAGCATTTCGTTACAGGAAAAGGGCCTTACGACCTTGCGGAAGGTACTGCTTTCGATAAGAATTATATTTACTGCTTGAATCGCACAGATCAGACGATCGAGGTTTTCAATTTTAACCTCCTGACTAGCGCGCTTAACTTTACGGCGGTAAGCACCACTCCTACCGGCAACAAGCCTGCGCGAATCGCTACGTTCCTTGGCAACGGCAAATTTGCCCCACTCTCTACGGGAACCATCTCAGTACCTATTAAGTAGCCGGAGCTAAAATAATGATGAAAGAAACGATTATGAAGCGATTTCCAGGCGCCGCGATGTTCATTACCGCAGCGGCCGTGTGTGCGAGTTTACTCCTTAACGGATGCGGGGGAGGTGCATCGACAGGACTGACTTCAGTAGGAAGCACCTCTGCTGCAGGGCGCGGTTCTATCAGGGTTGCCGTGCAGTGGCCACCGTCGACACGCGCCGCTAATTCGCGTCTGATCCCGGCGCTGGCCAGTTCTATAGACGTTAAAGTCAATACGGACGATGGCGCCCTCGTCGCTTCGACGACACTCGATCGTCCCCAACCCCCCGCCCTTACTACGTCCGCTACACTCGATAATGTGCCTGCCGGGCATGTTACCGTGACGGCTACGGCATCACCCGGCGGCGGCACGCCGCAGGCGACGGGAACGGTTTCGGCCACTGTGCTGTTAGGCCAGACTGTGACCACTCCGGCCCTCGTGATGAACTCGACCATCACCAGACTGGACCTCACTTCCCCGGTCACTACCCTGACCGCTGGCGGCCCGGCGGCCACCCTTGCAGTGAGCGCCAAAGATAAATCCGGAAATGTCGTGCTGACACCCAACAGCAACTTCACATGGACAAGCGACAACGCCGCCGCCGTGTCGGTCACGAGGACGGGAATTACCGCGACGGTTCAGGGCATAGCTGCGGGAACCGCCCATATCAGGGTAACGGAAAGTGACTCCGGTGTAGCCTCGGCGCCGTTCACGATCACGGTCACCACGGTTACCCAGACCGCCGGGGTGGCAAATATTGTTGTTTCCGATATTGCCAACCATCGCATTGTCGGCCTCGACAAGGTCCCCGCCACGACGTTTACAGCATACAATGGAACGCAAGGCGGTGGACTTGCCTTTTCCGGCAGTCCTTCCGACGTAGCGATTGACCGCCAGGGGCGAATCTATATCGCGGACTATCCCTATGGGATCATCCGCATCGATGACCTTTCGGGCAAGAACCGCGTTGAGTACGATCCCAATGCCGACCCGGTAAAGAGTGGGCCATCCCCGGCGGCCAGTGCTGTCTATGTGGATGCTCAAGGGCGAATCTACTGGCGGGACGACAGCTTTGCCATCAATCGTATAGATGACATGACGGGCAAGAACCATGTGTTCTTCACCAACGCCAACTTCGGGGCTCCGGCAGCAATAGCTGTCGACGGCCAGGGACGTATCTATGTCGCGGATGGCAATGCGAGTATCACTGGCCCTAACCAGACCAGGGGCCGTATCTTCCGTTTCGACGACATGACCGGCAAGAACCCCCATTCCTTCATGGGCGATGGCGTGTCGGCGCCATTGTCCATGGCTTTGACCGGCAAAATCCTCGATATCGATGCAGCCGGGCGTCTTTATATAGCCGACAACGGCAATAAGCGCATCGTCCGCATCGATCCAACGGCGCTCGATGACCGGACAAAAGCCAATCTGGTCGCCTTCCCGATGCCCAAGGACAGTACGGGCGTTCCCCTGTCGATCAATGCTATAGCCGTGACTCATGGCACGTCCCCAACGATCTACTTTACAGCGAGCGGCAAAGGCCTGGCTGACGAGTATGTTCTGCGCAAGGACGATATCCAGGGAACCAATCTCGTCAAGTACGGCGCGACGGGCAGCGGGAATGGGCAGTTTGCCTCACCCGTTGGAATTGCCGTCAAATAAAGAGAAACGGTGAAGCAGAATGCCACTGCTTCACCGCTCATTTGCGGAGGGATCGCCCTGTCTGGCAGGCTCCTGCGTCTATTATCGACCTGAGGCGTGTTACTGCGCCAGAAGACGACGCATCTCCTCGACGGCCTGAAGCGGGGTCATCGCGCCCACCGAATCGCGAATTGCCTTCTTCGCGTCCGGCTGCGTGATGTGGTCGGTCAGCTCGGTGGCAACGGCACCCGGCTCGACCAGGCCGATCCGCACCCCGCGCCTGGTGACCTCCTGGCGCAGCGACTCGCTGAACGCGTTGACCGCCCACTTGCTGGCGTTGTAGACACCCGAGCCCAGGCGGGCCACCCGGCCGGCCACGCTGGAGATGTTCACGATGTCGCCCGAGCCCTGCTCGACCA
>JBBRKX010000252.1:0-6912 GCA_038231675.1 Chthonomonadales bacterium
AGATCCCCCTGTTGTTCCATAGACCGTTTGATAACGTTCTTCTTGATCCCGCGGTAGAACGGCGGTGATATAGGGCGGCAGAGGTGTCTCACCGAGATTCGCTAGTTCATCCCGGGTCGGGCGATCAACGAATTCGAGGATGCGACCGCCTTCCTGCGTGGATTCCACTACGATCGCCTCAAAACGGCGATCTTCCCGTTCCCTGGCGAATAAGGTCAGGCGTTTGCCCGGCTTCAAGGCTTTGCCCGGTTTGACCAGGGCTTCCCAACTCCGCTCGCCAATCGGACGAAGCAACAGAACTTCTGCGGCGCGCCCGTCCTGTCTTGTCGCGAGCAACCGTCGAGCGGTAACTCTTGTATTGTTCAGAACAAGGGTGTCTCCGGAGCGAAGATAGCCGAGGATATCATTAAATACACGATGCTCAAGTTGACCGTCGGCCCGGTTGACTACGAGGAGACGCGATTCCCCTCGTGGGACCGGCACTTGTGCAATTAATTCCTGAGGCAGTTCATAGTCGAAGAAATCAGTTCGCATGAGAAATGAGTATGTTCCGAGCAGGCACAAGCGCCACGGACCTTGTATTTGATTATAGCACTCTCTATTTTATCGGTCGGTCTTGCGTCTTGTCAACCCCAAAGAAAATCCTATGGTCAATATTAGAGTCTCAACGGTTCTGGGAGTTCCGGCTCCGTAATGCCAAGTTCGAGATAGGCAAGACGAAGGCGTTGCTTCACGAGCGGGAGGTCATCCGCAGGTATTCCCAATCCGCGAATGTCACCACTCAGGTCCGCGACAGCGAGAGTGAGCATTTCCGCATTCGGGGTGCCGTCCGGGTTCCTAAATCGCAATTTCCAGGACTGAGCTTCATGAGGATTATGAACGTATGCGAAACACTGAGGAAGGGAGGGAAGGTTCGCTCCTTCGCCATCTCGAGCGGCAAGCGCGTCGCTTCTGAGGACATCTCGGGTTAATATATTACACAAAGTCTGGCGGTCCACGCGGTAGTTGGCGGTGCGCTGGATTTCCCGACGAATGATATTGATGATCTCGTCCGATAGAAGGAGAGATGCAATTCTCCCTGGATGAAGTATGCGTTGCTTTTCCCAGTATTGAAACAACGCATCTTCACTAACTCCTTCGCGGCTTAATAGAAAGAACAGCCCCGCTTTTTCATCCAGCGGTTTATTTTCCAGTAGGGACACCTTAAAAACCTGCTCGGCGTGGCGATCTACGCCAACAGCCAGCCGATAACAGAACCAGAGGTCGCCGTTGGTCAATATGGCCCATTGTGCATATTGGGGCGCCGACGATCCGCTCAGGCGAAGGAGATGCGCCGCGTTCGGAATCGTACCCACGGGTTTGACGAGCAGGAGAAATTGGAGGGAAGCGTCCGCCAGGACAGCATAGTCCGCATTCGCGCCTCGGACAGACACATCTGCCGTGACGTCGAAAAACGGATCGAAGCCGAGCATATCTCCGAGCATAGCTTTGACGATATCGCCGGTATCGCGTTCGTTCATTCCTCGCTGTCGCGCCTGGGCTACGATCCTACTATACTTGCGGATACCATCTTGAATTCGATTGAATGCGTTGTTCGCATATTTTATCATGGACTTCCCGATCCATCAATGAGAAGCGACCCCCGTTCGCTAGACCCGTCCCCGCTGGGAAGTGGGGTCAATCGTATTCCCAGACGGTGACGAAGACGGTGTCGCCTTCGATTTCGGCGGCGAACACGGGGATGCCATAGCCCCCGACCGTCCGGCAATCTCCACTTTTCAAATCGAAACGATATCCATGCCGGCGACAAATAATCTGACCTTCTTCCACAGGCGCTCCGTCAAGGCGCGCATTTTGGTGCGGGCAAAGGCTTCCAACCGCGTGTACCTGATTGTTGTGAAGAAAAAGAGCGCATTCACCTCCTTTTCCGAGGGGTACAACTTTACCTATGTCGGGCTCTAAATCATGTATTGCAGCCACCGCATGCCGAACTTTACGCATCTTATCCGCCCAGTTGACTCATATTTCGCCCGGTGGGCGCGCACCCGTCTTCAAGTCGGTGTTCTTTTGGCTTGTGTAAGACCGTGCGTTTGAAAAACTCGGCTATGTCATCGTCCGTTGCACCTGATCGTAACGGAGTTCTCAAATCCACTTCACCATCCGCCATCAAACATGGCCGTAGCTGCCCGTCCGCAGTTAATCTGAGACGGTTACAGGTAGCACACATATCGTTCGTGATCTGACTGATAAAACCGATGGTTCCGATCGCACCAGGCAGTCTGTATGAGCGAGCCGGACCGTTGGACTGAATTTCCGCAGGCTGAAGGGCTCCCAGTAGGGTTTCAATCCGACCTCGGGTTTCATCGGAGGATACAAACGCCTTTCGTAACTGGGCGGCATCCAATTGACCGGCTGCATCAGAGTTGCAACGCGTATGGAATCCAGATTGAAATGACGCCAACTCCGATTGCGCATAAAGTGTAACCGTTCCGTCGGAGCGGTACCCCACAGGAGCGGACAGAGCGAAAAAGCTATTCATTCCGCCTGCGGCGCCTTCTTCACCAGACGACCAATTGATGGGCATCAACTCTATGAAACGCACATCAAAAGGTCTATCAATGCTCATTCTTGCAAAATCGCCCACCTCATCATCATTCCATCCACGCATTACCACACAGTTTAGCTTGAGAGGGGCGAGATTCGCGGACAGAGCCGCTTCCATACCGGCGAGCACTCGATCCAGATCCCCACGACGGGCGATGCGTATAAACCGATCCGGTCTTAACGTATCCAAACTGATATTCACGCGGTTGAGGCCATATCCCGCGAAGGCTGCGGCGTACTGTGCCAAAAGGTAACCGTTTGTCGTCATCGAGAGGTCTTTTATACCCTCGATCGCACCGATTTTTCTCACGAGGACGTCAATATCTTTTCTGATCAGTGGCTCGCCGCCCGTAAGTCGAATTTTTGTCATGCCGAGACCAACCGCGATACGGATCAGGCGCTCAATCTCTTCGTACGTAAGTATCTCGCTCTTCGGTGAGACTGGAGCGCCTTGTTCGGGCATGCAGTAGACGCAGCGAAAGTTGCACCGATCTGTAATACTAACACGCAGGTAGTCTATCGTGCGATTATAGGAGTCAATCAAAGCCATGGAGTAACCATTTTCCGGGAGCAAGAATCTCCGGGCCAGAACACGCTATGTTAGTATACGTTTTATGGGAGGGTTCGTCAACATTTAAGGTTCCGGCACAATAGGCGCCTGTAAGGCTGGTCCGACTGTGACAAGAACCTTACATGCATTGGATCCGACCCAGGCGTTAATCGTATCGTTCCCCGCGTGCGTCGCGGTAAAGATTCCTTCTTGTGAAATGAACCCCGCACCGTTTTTAGTACCCCACACAATCTGTCTGGCTGCCAACGATTTTCCGTCACTTCTCGCCATTTTGAATCTCACTATCTGCCCAATGCGCAATGGAACACCAATCGGACTATCGGCGACGATCGATAAGTTGCCGGAATCCGCCATCAATTTTGGGGCCCCGAAGATCAGTAGTGCATTCGCTACGGGACGAACATGGCCATCAGAAGGCCCGTTTACTATCGAGCCGTGTACGGTCATCGTGGTGGAACCCCCCCCATCGAGGTTCATGGCGTCCTTAGCACCGAGATGTTTCATGATGCCCGCCAGTTCCAGGAGAGTTACTCCTCCACTGATCGCCTGTTTACCATCCACGGTCACGAACAAAAGTCTCCCGTCAGGTTGAATCCCGACGGCGGTTCGCGCGTGCCGAGCCTCGACGAAACTCGCCTTTGGAAACTTCTCTTGCTCCGCATCTATGGCAATCTCACCATTGCGAAGGAGCCATGGGCCGCCACTAACCGCTTGTTCGGCGTCCTTCCAGACCGCTTCTCCCATTGACGTCGAAAGGGCCGTACCATCGGCGTTCAATCGGTTTGGTTTGTCCGCGATAGAGGCTGCGTAAAGATCGAACCTGATATGCAACCTCTCCCCTGGCTCACATATGCCATTCCATTGTGCGACGGCCGTTCCAGTAGCCACAAACAGCGCGTGGCCGGGCATACAGTTCGGCAATCTGCTTCCAACCTCCAAGGGAGTGACGGTGTCGACCGTGCCCCTGGTGGTGCGCGAAACTTGTAGTGGAAGATCCACGCTTTTCAGGGAAATGATCAGGGCCGCGTTTTTAAGGACAACAGAGGAACTGAACATGGGCGTTACAAGAATGGTTTCATCCGCGCCTGGCATACGGTTCAGCCCATTGATTTGTAGCGAGGGGCCGGTCTCTGTTCCCACGATGCCAATGGATCGCACCCTATCGATTTTCGGTCCCGATGCGGAAATTTCCAGACAAGCGCGGAAACCCAGAGCATCTCGATAGAGTTCACCATCCTGAATCGCCAGGCCGACCGGTCCACCGGTGAAAGGAAAATAGTCGGCGTTCACGGCGGCTAAAGCGCGGGCCTGGTTTGCAATGGTTCCGACTGCTTCCCTTCCCAGGAGCGGACCTTCCAGTGCGATTTTCCCGTGTGCCTGCCCGCATCGCACCGTCACGCCTTGTGTGTCCAGGTTAACGGTCAGTGCGTTCACGATGCGTGGTGCAGGGGCGAAATAGATCTCCTGGCGGTAGGTAATGCCTGGTGCGAGCAAACGCATGGATATTTGAGGTGAAGATGTTTCTCTTAAGTTTTCCGGTTTCAGAAGAACGACCGCGATGGCGCTGCAGGCTCCGAAACCGGACGTGATAAAGATCACCGCTAGAGCGCGAGACCACGTCACGCGTATCGATTGCTGAATAAAAGCGCTTCGAATGCCTACCATTGTATCGTTCTTTCATCATGCATCACGCAGAGATCGCAGAAAATCCTTCCGGTTTCAAGCCAGCAGTATATCAAAACATTCTTGCATCAGTCAACGTAGAAGACATTAGGATGTTTGCGAAGAACTAGTTCGGTTGCAAAGCGTCATGGATTAGCGTACAATGGTGCATTCATTCGAACGTGATGTTTTAAGATCAGAGGTGTTTGCGATGGCGGACGTATCGTCTCAAAGAGGCGGTCCAATGAACGTAAATATGGTCCGAGTTCGTAAAGCTCGGACAGACGACGTGGCCGGAATGCAAAGGCTAATCAATGGATTCGCCGATCAAGGCGCCATGCTGCACCGCAGCTTGAGTGAACTGTACGAGAATATACGCGACTTATTTGTCTTGGATATGGCAGGAGAGGTCGTTGGTTGTGCTGGGCTGCATGTGAGTTGGAAGGACCTGGCGGAGCTAAAGTCGCTCGCCGTTTCAAAAAGCGTTCAGGGCCGTGGGCTAGGGCGTTCCCTTGTGGAAGCCTGCGTCGCGGAAGCATCTGATATCGGCATCTCCAGAGTCTTTGCGCTGACCTATGTCCCAGGGCTGTTTCAGAAATTAGGGTTTCAAGTGATCGAAAAAGACCTTTTGCCACGTAAAGTATGGACTGAGTGCGTCCACTGTCCGAAATTTCCGGATTGTGGGGAGATAGCAGTAATCATTGGCGTGAACGGTGCAAGCATTGAACAAGAAACAACCTATTTTCCGCTCAGACTAGAGTTGAAACCCGCAGTTTTATCGGAGTGATTGTGTCAACTTCCAATGAACCAATTCCAAACGAGGAGCGGCCATTCCGAAACACACCGGAAGCTCCCCCCATAAAATCGGTATTGCGTCCACCAGCGATCGCATGCTGCGCTCAGTGCGGCGGCGCGGATGTCTCGTTTGTCCCCTCGCTTTCTGCGGGGAGTGGCATTTCCGCTAGGCCTTTTGCGGAGGATGTTTCCTGCAAGATATGCGGTTTTATTGGTATTTTTGGCCTGCAGCCCATGAACTATCCTATTAAACGCACCCGATAGCTTAGTACACTGTTAAGTTAGATTTCATAGTTTTGCCAAGGCCGCGTGCATCTCAAACGAAACTACGATATTCAATCTAACTGACGACTTAGTACGAAGGCTTACGACCTAATTCTTATTTCCCGATTCCAACCAATTCACAGCTTCCTCTACTGGCTGCCAGTGGTCTCCGGAGAACTTGTAATCTCGATCACCGGTGACCGCGCTTAGCCTCACGAGTGCTCCTTGCTTACGTAGTAATGCAGCGCCCGCCGAAACCAGCCAGAATGGAATTTGCTTATCGGTCTGGCTATTTTGAAGTATATAACGTCGATTTTTGGCGAAGGTAAGGGACGGAAGCAAGGCTGAATGGAATGTCGAATCCAAAATGTAAAAGCCTTTGAAAGGGGTCGTGGCTTCCAGGGAACATGCATAGGCGGCCATGCCCCCTTCAGCGACGCCATGTAAAAATACTTTCGACGCATCGATCGGATATCTGGCTTCCACATCGCGGACAATGGCGGCCACAAGGGGTTCCGTTGTAAACCTGGCTTCCTGTACGGTGTTTCTACCGCCTCTGGTGAGCCATGCAATGGATTGTTTTGGACTCCACCTGGGCGCGACGGCAAGTGCTATCATGTATTTGTCGTGCAGGGCTTTGCTGACCGCATCCAACCAGTAATACGAAAGATAATCTCCATTCCCGTCTCCCCCCGCCAGAACCACGATCAGTCCTATAGTGCCGCTGGCTTCTCGTTTTATGTTCCCGTTCACGGCGGATATCGTGCGGGGCAGCGCGCTTTTCAAGCCGGTCAATCCCGGGGTAATCAAATAGTAGGTCTGTTGTGGGTCATTGTCTACCATACGGAGTCTTCGGCCACGACGAATAAACCCTGCCTGCTTCGGCGAGTTTTGAATATGCAGGTTCGGAATGGTTAAGGCAGCCACCTCCGGCGAGAATTTGACCTTGTTTGTGTCCCACCATCTATGCCACCACTCCGCATCGTGGGAAGGCCCCCATACGAACGGAACTTTAG
>JBBRKX010000253.1:0-6906 GCA_038231675.1 Chthonomonadales bacterium
CAGGGTATGATTGTAGCCCGCGGCCACCGCAGTGACATTGCTCAGGTTCGGAATCTGGGTAGGAGCAAGCCGCTGGACTTTATCGCCGAGACCAAGCTCGCCATCCGCATTGCAGCCCCAGGCGTAGACCTTTCCATCCTGAGTTACGACGAAGCTCTGTTCTCCAAAGGCAGCGATGGAACGGGCATTGCTCATGCAGTAGACCAGCGAATACGTGAGTACGCCGGTATTCAGGATAATGTCCCCATTGTAGCCAGTCTCGTAGACGGTGTTGTCGGCAAGCTGAACCAGAGTGTGGAAGGTGCCGGCTGCCATTGCCGCCACCCCGGACTGTATGAAGGTTAGCGTGCTGTGCACATCGCCTAATCCTCCGGGAGCCGGGCAGCCCAACTGCCCCCAGCCGTTGTATCCCACGCCATACAACACCCCGTTCTCCGTGAGCAGCAGGCTGTAGTAGGTGCCTGCGGTAATGGCCTTGATGCGTTCATTGCCGGTTTGCATCAGCACGGGAAAGGGGTGCCGGCTGAATTCGCCCGTACCAAGCTGGCCAAAAGAGTTATCGCCCCATCCCCACACCCTGCCGTTAGAGTCCAGCGCCAGACTATGGCCATTACCTACCGCGATGGCTTTTATGCCTCCCATGATGGCGACCGGCAGGTAGTGGGTGTGGTTGGTGCCGTCGCCAATTTGCCCGAGGGCGTTGTAGCCCCAGGCCCAGACGACACCGCCGGAATCCAGGGCAAGGGTGTGGCCTCCACTGCAGGCGACTGCTTTAATGCCACTGATCTGAAAAGCCGGAGTGGGAAGAGTACGGTAGTTAAGGCCCGTATTGTCGCCGACTTGCCCGGAGTAGTTGTTGCCAAAACCCAGTACTGCGCCAGTCTGGGCAACACACATTTGTCCCCATAACAGGCAGACAATAATCAGAAACGACCGGTAGAATCTCATATCATTTTCCTTTCGCGCACCGCTTCGACCCGGGCCGCTTCGTTGCAATCTGCCGGATTTGCAGCGTGTCCATAGTCACCGACACGTCCGCCGTCCCCGGCGTGGGAAACCGGGCGAAACAGGGTGGTTTACCCGTTCTTAATAACTATTCGGGTCGCCGGTTGTCACCGCCAATGCATAAATTTTTGCGGATGCTCCGCCTGGAATCCCGGACTTCTGTGCTCCGGAAAGATTCCGTCACCCCAAAAAGACAACGGCATGGCGGCGGCATAAGGCGCGTTCAGGAAGTGCAGCGTGGAGATTCAAACGGCAATCGGAGGAGGCCTGTGGGGCGGCGGCCGCCGGGGAGAGCGTGGCCCGGAAAGGAGTAGCGACGGAGGAAATGGTACGATGGGCATCCCGTTTTTCGGCACAGCAGGGTTTCAGAGCAATATCGTAGCGTTGCGATCTCGGGGAACTGCCTGTTTACTGCTAACAGGCGATCAGGGGCGGCTGGACTCCCCTTCAAATCCGTGAGCCAGCGTCTTGCGACCGCTTCGTCAGAATGGCGGCGCAGCGCCGCACGAACGCCAGGCTGACCTGATAATCGGTCGCACCGGGGACCAGACGACACTCCCGTATGGGCTGCCTCGCTTCCACGGCGATGTCGCGCGGGCGGACGAGAACAATCTCGGGGGATTGCGGGTCTGCTCCCCCCGGTCCCCGAACCTGACTGCCTGCACGCACATGATTCTGGCCTGATTCAGCACCTGGGACTCATATTCTCCGACAAACTGCTAGCCCGCGACGATGTTGACCAGCTTGCCGGGTACGACGATGACTTTTCGGATCGTCTTTCCGTTGAGCTCACTCACGACTTTCTCACAGGCGAGCGCTTGCTTTTCGATCTCCTCCGAGGGCGTATCGATCGGCACGGTCAGGCGGTCCTTCAGTTTTCCGTTGATCTGCACGACGATCGTGATCTCATCCTCCGCCGCCGCCTGCGGATCGAATTGCGGCCACGGTTGACGGTAGGTGAATCCCGGTTTGTCCAGCCGCTCCCAGAGTTCATCCGCCATATGCGGAGCGATGGGCGAAAGGAGCAGCGGCAGCGTTTCCAGAATCTCTGAAACGAGCACGGTCTGGGAAGGCGAGGGATCGTTGCCGCCCAGGGAGTTGCGAAACGCCGATAGCTCGTTGGTAAACTCCATGAGCGCGGCGACGCAGGTGTTGAACCGGAAGTTCTCGATATCCTCGCCCACCTTGCGAATCGTCTGATGCAGCTTTCGGCGCAGCTTCCGCTCGTCGTCCGCCATTTCCGGCGCCCGTTGCGCTTCGCTGTTGGGAGCCGTCGAGGCGATGGCGTTCGCGACGGCGGGCAGCGAGGTTCGCCAGTCCGGATGGAAATATGCCCTCAACTCGGTCCACAGCCTCCATACACGACTAGCAAACCTCCAGGCGGCCTCCATGCCTTTGTCGGTCCACTGAACGGTCTCTTCGAAAGGAGCGACGAACAGGCCATAGAAGCGGAGGCTGTCCGCTCCATACTTTTCCGCCATGTCGTCCGGCGTGACCACGTTCCCCATGCTCTTGCTCATCTTGACCCAACGCCAGATCCACTGGTCTTCCGGGAGGCTGCCGCGCTCCTCGGGCCGCAGGACTTTCCAGTCCTCGATGGGCGCGTCGCCTTCCGCATCGCCGTTCTGGTCCTGCTCGGCCCTGACTTCCCGACCGGGCGTATATGCGAGCAGCATGCCCTGGTTTCGCAGCCGCTGAAACGGTTCGTCGAAATCGATGAGGCGGGCGTCGTGCATCACCTTGGTCCAGAAGCGAGCGTACAGAAGGTGCATGACGGCGTGCTCCGCGCCGCCGACGTACAGGTCGACCGGCAGCCAGTAGCGCACCGCTTCGCGTCCGAACGCTTCGCTGCCGTTGTGCGGATCCGCAAAGCGCAGGAAGTACCACGACGAGCAGGCGAACCCGCCCATGGTGTCGGTTTCGCGCCGCGCGGGGCCGCCGCACTGCGGGCAGGTGGTATTCACAAACTCGGGAATGCCTGCAAGCGGCGACTCGCCCGTGCCCGTGGGCGCATACTTCTCGACGTCCGGAAGCGCGACCGGCAATTGGTCCTCCGGCACCGGCACCGTGCCACACGCGCCACAATGCACGATGGGGATCGGCGCGCCCCAATAGCGCTGCCGCGAGATCAGCCAGTCGCGCAACCGGAAGTTGACGCGCCCCTGGCCCCACCCTTTTTCCTCCAGATATGCGATGACCTTGCGGACGGTGGACTTGTCGTTCGGCGCGCCCTGAAACGGTCCCAGCACCGCCGCGCCGCCGACCGGCAGCGCTTCCGTCAGCGATTCCTCGGTCTGATCCTGAGAAGTCCGGTAGACGAGGCGAATGGGGATATCGAACTTGCGCGCGAATTCGAAATCACGCTGGTCGTGGGCCGGCACCGCCATGATCGCCCCGGTTCCATAACCGGTGAGGACGTAGTCCGCGATCCAGATGGGGACTTCTTCCCCATTCACGGGATTGACGGCATACGCGCCCAGGAAAACGCCTGTCTTGGTTCGATCCGCGCTCTGGCGCTCGATCTCGGTTTCTCGGGCCGCACGTTCGATGTACTCTTCCACCTCGGCGCGCCGGTCCGGCCTGGTGAGCATGCGGACCAGGGAGTGCTCCGGCGCGAGCACCAGGAAGGTGGCGCCCCAGAGGGTATCCGGACGGGTGGTGAAGACTCGGATCGGAGCGACGGTTTCTCCTGGCGGCGCGGATTGCGGCGCGACGGGGAAGTCCACTTCGGCGCCATCGCTCCGGCCGATCCATTCCCGTTGCTGCTGCTTGATGCCTTCCGGCCATTGGATGGTGTCCAGCCCGGAAATCAGCCGGTCCGCATACTCCGTGATCTTGAAATACCACTGGGGCATCGGCCGCTTTTCCACCGGCGTGTCACAGCGCCAGCACCTGCCGTTGACGACCTCTTCGTTGGCCAGACCGGTCTTATCGACCGGGCACCAGTTGATCGGCGTGTTGGCGCGATAGGCCAGACCGCGCTTATAGAGCAGCAGGAACAGCCATTGCGTCCACTTATAGTATTCGGGCTGACTGGAATTGACTTCCCGGCTCCAATCGTAGGAGATGCCGACGAGTTTCAGCTGGCGCTTGTAGTTCGCGGCATATTCCGGGACCATCTCCTTGGGGTTTCGCCCGCGCTTGAGGGCCTCGTTCTCCGCCGGCTGCCCAAACGCGTCCCATCCCATCGGGTGCAGCACGTTGTAGCCGAGCATCGCTTTTTGCCGGCAGGCGACATCGAGCGGGACATAGTTTCGGCAGTGCCCCACGCTGATGCCCGCGCCGCTCGGATAGGGAAAGAAGTCGAGGCCGTAGAACTTGGGGCGATCCCCACCGTCCCGCACCCGGAACAGTTCGGCCTCTTCCCATCGCTGCTGCCATTTCGCCTCGATGGCGCGGAAATCGTATCGGTTTTCATTCCTATCGTCAGTCATCGTTGTCATCGCCTTATTGGGTATGGGAACGGACACAAACAAAAGCCCGGTCAACCGTCATTGGGTCGCCAGGCCGGAATTTGGATCGAAACTGTCGGGCAACCGCTTATGCAGGAAGAGACACGAGGTTAGAATGCGCATGGAGGAGACAAGCGGTATGCCATGCAACCGGGGGAAATCTGTTGGACATTCTAGTCATGGTTAACATCCTGAAATATAACAACCCGCCCAAAATCATTACGCGCGGTGCGGCCCCACACGAGGCCTATTATACGCTGTTCTCTGCTTTCCGTCAACGCTACACTCCGGAGGTCGGGCCGTTTTCAAGGATGCGCCCCACAACGCCTGCCCTTTTCCTGTGCGTTCCCCGCACGCCACCTATACCCCACAATTCCTTGATCGCCTGCCATCGGAGAATCCTAATTCGCCGGAATATCGCTTTTCCGCACAGGATTCGGTTTCAAGACTTGCTAAATATATTCCAAGGACAGTGTCACCTACATGAGATACCTTCTGATCATCCTGTTTCTTATTGTCTCCTCCACGGTCTGTGGACACATTGCGGGGGCTGCCTCGGCGCCGCCGGCCGAATCGCCTGCTGGAAGCCTGGCGCAGTGGCTGGTCGGTCTGCAATATACCGACGCTTCGCTGCCGAGCTTTGGCGCGCTCCGCGTCCATCCCACGTTTGCAGCCGTAGGCGTCGATGGCCGCCCGTATTGTCGTGTCAGCCCTTATATCGGTAATCTGGCTGTGCTCGGATTGCTTCGCTCCGGCCGGCCCGAGGCGTTGCTGATCGCGGAGCGATGGATCACCTGGTTTCTTGCGCATCTCAATGCAAAGAGCGCCCCCGATGGTGTTCCCTTCGAGCACTTCTACCTTGAGGATGGATCGGGCGAGACCGTCTGCGTAAAACCAGGCGATCCTCATCTGTGTCGTTATAACGATGCCACGGACAGCGCTGCGGCCACTTTCTTCTCGGTGCTCCGGGCTTATCAAGAAGCGCACGGACGGTCGGATGCGTTTTTCTCGGCGGGGCGAAGAGAAAAGATAGAATCCATGGCGAGCGCGCTGCTCGCGTTGCGGAACCCGGACGGTCTCTTCTGGGCAAAGCGCGACTATCGCGCGAAGTATCTGGAGGACAATTGCGAGGTCTATGCCGGTCTGGATGCGCTCGCCCATGTCACGGGCTTTGTGTTTAAGGACCGGAAGCGTGCAGCGCAGTATGCAGAGGCGGCGGAACTTCTTCGCAAGGCGATTCTAAAAGAGTTCTACGATCCAGCGCACAGCCGCTACTATACCGCGATATTCGAGGACAATAGCCGTAAGGCAGCCGACCTCAATATATGGTACCCTGACCTGCAGGCGCAGTCCTGGCCGCACCTGTTCGGAGTGGTCGCGCATTCCGATGCAAAGTCGCAAGCAGCGCTCGCGGCGCTGAACGGTCTTTGGGACGGAAAAGCGCATCCGGATTGGGCGGCTGAACCGGACAGAATAAACGGCGGATGGGTGTCGGCGGACGTCGCTTACGCCGCTTTATTAGCTGGAGAGAGACACCGCATCCCAGTCTACCTGGCTGCCGTGGAACGTTTGAAGATGCACCCACCCAATCGTTTCTCCTGGCCGTTCACGGCGGCGGATGCCGGATGGCTACTTCTTATCCTCGCGGAAAAGCAAGCCCAATTCAACCATGCCACACACCAGGCCGATGTACGCCGCTCATTGCGTTAGGAGGGATAGGTGAAGGAGCTAAGATGGCACGAGCCCGCGTCATATCGCCGTGCGAAGTACTTTGAGCAAGAACGACAAGACCCCTTTCGTTCTTTACGGTTCGCAGGTTTCGCGTTACTTGTGATCCTGGGGATCCGGTTTACCGCCGTGACCGGTCCAGACTCCCATCCTCCGGGCTGGCCGCAAAGTATCGCGTTGGCGGTAGGTCTCGCCCTTGTTTTCGCCTACGGTCTCCCCGCGATGATAGCGCACCTCCCCGCCTCCATCGTGATCCTTTCCGATAAAGGCGTAAATAACAATGTGCTCACCGGGCTTATGTGGCGCATCCGCTTTTGGGCCTGGGACAAGATCTCCCACTATTCCATGCATCCCGTTGCAGTCGGCGGCCACAACTTCGACATCATTGCGCTCCACGGGGCCAACGATGAGATGTTGGTGACGCTTGCACTTCCCGTGGGTTCCGCTCGCCAGCAGATCGAGGACAACCTCCGCACAAGGAACCTACCGGAATTAAGGACACGTCGGATAGTGTGACAAGAAGTTCCAGCACGGAAATTGTCCCAATAACATGCTCACGCTGGCCAGGCCATGAGTCATTTCAGGCCATTATTCTATTGCTTCTCACTATCCATTCCATGCAGATTGCAATCGCATTCGCGCCCTTCAAAGCGCGGCAAACCTCTTAAAAAAGAGTCGTCGGTCTTCGATAGACCGTGTCCACTCGGGAGACCGACGACTC
>JBBRKX010000254.1:0-6900 GCA_038231675.1 Chthonomonadales bacterium
GCCGGGGAGATTATCCCGGTGAACACCTGACGGTGGGAATACCCGCCGCAACGGCGATTCTGAGTTGTGCTATTGGCCGCCCGGAGCACTTCATGAAGTGCTCCGGGCGGCGTTTTGCCATCTGGGCTCCGCCGGTTCAAAAGAAGGCATATCCCAGGAGTATCGCCACGGTCGAAGTAATAAGAATGCTCGCTTGGAGGGGTTGGATAGCAGGAATAAGGTAAGCAGTCCGCGTAATGAACTCCCAGAGTTCTACTCAACTTGCTACCCGTCGTTCGTCTGCCGTTTGTCCTTGTGGGCAGACAGAATGGCATAGGCGACGAAAATCGTCAGGACTTTGCTGTCGATCCAGGCGGACAATGCTGCCGTGCTTTTGTGCCCTGATAAGTTCCCTGCGGACTTCGTAGTCGGCAACCTCCGGTACGTAAATTCTTACCCCATGGGCATTTTCCATCCAGGCACGGCAGGCATCGCCATCCGGTGATTTGCCCGATTTTTGCGTGATAAGGCCTAAAGGGGACGAGTCCAGAATAACGGCCACAAGCGCCATCATGCCTCCGGGCCTCTTAATGACAGCCGGCTTGCTTGCAGATTCCTCATCAGGTCGTTTGTCTCGACGTCCCTACGTTCCAACTCCCGCAGGTCGTCAGTTATATCTTCTTCACGCCACGCATGGAGCAGATCGATCAGGGCCTGGTTTTCCTGGTCTGCTTGCGGCACGGCCTCCGGCTCGTAGACTCTCACTTCGAGCACGGCGTTGGGGGCGATTTCATTGCGGTGGCTCATCAGTTCATCCCATGTGACGCGATAGGTTTTGACGGGTTGGTTGTGCAAGTTGACGGCTCCCCCTTCCTTTGTCGAGTTGAATTGTAGCACGGATTGAATTTCTATGGGGCTGCGGGGTATATGTCGCTTCTGTCCCCCCAGGCTTTGCTGGCCTAATATTACGCCAACGGGAAACATCTTACAGGGAGACACGTTGGCCATCGTAGGAGAGCGCGACGTTTGGGGGCAGATCGGCGTTCACGGTGTCATGGTCGAAGTGGTGGGAAAGATGGGTCAACAACGCCCGACGCGGTTTGAGTTCCGCGATGACGTCCAGCGCCTGATACAGTCCGAAGTGCGTGGAGTGGGGCTCGAAGCGCACCGCGTCCAGAAGCAGGAGGTCAAGGTCATGGAGTTTGGATAGGGAATCTGCGGGGATATGATAGACGTCGGTCACATACGCCGCCGAGGCGGCGGACCCTTCCGAAGTCGCCGCAGCGACGAAGCGGTACGCGAGCACGGGAAGCGCGCCATGCAGGACGTAAAACGGCGTAATGTGCATGCCAAAGAGATCCAGGGAGGGAAATACGGAGTGCAGCGTGAGGCGCGGCTTTCCGCCTCCGGCCTGCGTCGCCTTGAAAATATAGGGATAGATGCGGCGAATGTCGTCGAGCGTTGCCTCATCCCCGAACACCGGTATCTCGGCGTCCATCAGGTCGTTGAAGCGGCGCACATCATCCAGCCCGAAGATATGGTCGGCATGCGTGTGGGTGAAGAGCACGGCGTCCACGCGCCGGACATCGTTCGCCAGCGCCTGTAACCGCAATTCGGGCGTCGTATCCACAAGGATCGCGCCTCCGGAATTCCGCACCAGGATCGACGGACGCATGCGTTTGTTTTTCGGGTTGTCGGATCGGCATACCGAGCAATCGCACCCGATCATCGGCACGCCATGCGAAGTGCCGCTGCCTAAGACAAGAATTTCCATACCATTAAAACCCGAGCCGTGTCTTCATATCGCTTTTGTCGTTCGAGATCCCGGAAGCGACAGGGTGAAGAACGGGCATAGATCAGGATGCCGAATCCGTTCTTGTTGGAAGGGTCACGACCTGCCCGGTTGTCGCCGACCGGTACGCGGCCTCCAGCACGTCCACGACGTTGGCGCCATGCTCTCCCGTTGAGAAGAGAGCCGACCTTCCCTGGATCGCGTCCGTAAAGTTTCCAATCGGCGTTCCCACCGAGATCAGGTCCGCTTCGCGGAATCTCTGATGTTCCTCTTCATGCACCGCGACACAGGTCTCGAAGTCGAAACCGGATACGGTCACAAAGCCGTTCGCGGACCCGAAGATGTTGCGCACGCGCCGTTGTGCAAACTTACTGTTCCCGATGGAGTTGATGGTCGCCATCGCCCCGTTTTCCAGTTCGATGCTCAGGATCGCCCGCATGTCGGTCGGCGTGCTGTCCATCAGCGCGGAGACCCGGCGCGCTCGCATCCCGGTGACCCACAGCAGCCCCGATATCAGGTGCGGACCGCCGTCCATCAGGTATCCGCCGCCGTTCAGTTCGGGGTCGGCGCGATACATCGTGGGCGGGACGATGCCCGGCATATTCTCGGGCGCGGGCGTCCGGCCGAAAACATACTCCGCAGAGCCGCTCCAATACATCGACGCACTTTCCAGAGCGCCCATCTTAACGTTCTGAAGAGCGTGCTTGATCCGGTGACAGTGCGCCCAGAACGGGGGGTTGACGGCGACCGAGAGCTGCAATCCCTTCTGTTTCGCCAGCGCCACAAGCTCCCACGCGTCCGCGCTATGCACCGTCATCGGCTTCTCGACAAGCACATGCAGACCACGCTCCAGACACTCCTTCGCCTGTTCGAAGTGGAGCGAATGCGGGGTGGCGATCAGAACCGCGTCCAGGCCGCCCGCATCGAGCATGTGACGCCAGTCTTCGAACGCCTGTTCCGGTGAGAGTTGGAAGTGCCGCGCCACTTTCGCACGGGCCTCCGGATCCCGGCGACAAACCGATGTCAGCGATACATTGGGGTTGGCTTGCGCGTCCGGGAGATGGCGTCTGGTCGCGAACCAACCGGCGCCGATCACTCCAAGGCGCACGGGGGGCGCTTCCGGGGGAGCCAGTCCGAATCCGTCGTTATTCATGAGGGTCCTCCGATCACGCGTAACGCTCTGGGCGGGTCGCCGCTTTCAGGGCCGCGACATAATCGTGGATCTGCTCCAGCATGTCGGGATCGTTGCGTTTCGTATGAATGGCGTCTACCAGGGAGCTTCCCACCACCGCGCCATCCGCGAACGCGCAGATGCGGCGCACATGGTCCGGAGTAGAGATCCCGAAGCCAACGCACACAGGAGTGGTGGTTCCCGCTTTGATTCGGGACACCACGCCGGTAAGCTCGGCGGGCAGATCCTGACGCGCCCCCGTTACTCCGGTGCGAGATACGCAGTAGATGAACCCGCTGCAAAGCTTGCTTACGACCTCGATCCGGGTCGGGGTGCTGGTGGGCGCAAGGAGAAAAATCGTGTCGAGGTCCTGCGTTTTGGAAATGCGCCGCCAATCGTCGGCTTCTTCCGGCGTCAGGTCGGTGACGATGTGGGCGTCCGCCCCCGCGGCCCGCGCGTCCGCCGCGTAGCGTTCGAGGCCGTAACAGCGGATGGGGTTGTAGTATGTCATCAAGATCAACGGCAGAGTGGGGGAAGCGACCCGGATGCCGCGTACGATCTCCAGGACCTTCGCGGTCGTGATGCCGTGGTCGAGGGCGCGCTGCGAGGCGGCCTGAATACTAGGTCCGTCCGCGAGGGGATCGCTGAATGGGATCCCGATCTCCACCGCGTCCGCTCCGGCTTTATCGAGTGTGTTGACGATCTCGACCGTCCGCTCCGCGCTGGGGTCCCCCGCCGTAACGAAACAAACCAGGGCCTTTTCATTGCGGGCCTGCAGGAGATCAAATCGCTGTGTTAAACGGCTCAACATCGGTCCCTTCGAGGTGTTCTGCGCAGAGGATACCCTAAAAGAGACGAGCGAGACAACAAATCGTGTTGTCTCGCTCGTCCATCCCCCTGCTTGCATTGGAAAGTGCCCGACCGATCAGGCAAGCGCGCCTTTGATCAGATTACCGCCGTTTTCCGTAAGCCGCTGGTAACGCCCATTGTACAGATAGGTAAGCGCCATATCGTTCAAGCCCATCGCGTGCAGGATCGTGGCATGCAGATCTCGGATATGATACGGGCTATCCCCTGCTTTGTAGCCGACCTCGTCGGAGGATCCGATCACGGCGCCGCCCTTCACGCCGCCGCCGGCCATCCAGACGGTCTGCGCGCCCGGGTTGTGGTCGCGCCCCGATCCGCCCTGCGAAATCGGCATGCGTCCGAACTCACCGGCCCACACCACGAGGGTGCTGTCGAGGAGGCCTCTGCGCTTGAGATCTTTCAGCAAGCCGGCAATCGGCTTGTCGGTGTCTCCGGCATGCTTGCCATGGTTGCCGACGATATCGCCATGCGCGTCCCAGGTGTCGTCGCCGTGACCGCCTCCGCTATACACCTGCACAAAGCGTACGCCACGCTCCACGAGACGGCGGGCCAACAGGCATTTCTTGCCGAACTTTTCGGTCCGTTCGTTGTTCAGACCGTACAACTCCCTGGTCGCCTCGTCCTCTTTGGAGATATCGACCACTTCGGGAGCGTGCGCCTGCATGCGATACGCCAGTTCATACGAGGAGATCCGCGCCTCGAGATCGCTGTCGCCCGGATTGGCGCGCATATGCTCTTCATTCATTTTGCCCAGCAGATCCAGGCTTGCACGCTGTTCCGCCGCGCTGACGCTCGCACCGGGGCTCAGATCGAGGATAGGAGTGCCGGTCGAGCGGAACAGAGTCCCCTGAAACGTGGCTGGCATAAAGCCACTCGACCAGTTCGGGGCTCCGCCGATGGGGCCTCCGCGGTAATCGGTCATCACGACGTAGCCCGGCAGATCCTGGTTCTGGGTGCCCAGGCCGTATGTCACCCACGATCCCACGGACGGATGTCCCTGCAGGATCGAGCCGGTGTTCATCTCAAACAAAGCCGGGGCGTGGTTGTTGCTGTCTCCATAAATTGAGCGAACGATGCACATATCGTCCACGCATGTGCCCACGTTGGGAAAGAGATCCGAAACCTCGATGCCAGACTTTCCATATTTCCGGAATTTGTAGGGGCTGCGCATCAAAGGCGCGCTGCCGCCGCCGCCGAAGGTCTTGACGTCGCCGACATTTGTGAGCACTTCCTTCAGGGTCTTGCCATGATATTTTTCCAGATCAGGCTTGGGGTCGAAGGTGTCCACATGGCTGGGGCCGCCATACATAAACAAGAAGATGACCGATTTTGCTTTCGATGCGAACATCGGCGTTTTGGGAGCGAGGGGGTTGAACTTTCCCGCCGTTCCGGCGCGCTTCGCCGCCACGCGTGCTTCCGCTTCGGCCTCTTGCGCGAGCATGAAGGTGAGCGCGAGGCTTCCGAATCCCACTCCGGCCCGCGTCAGAAATTCACGCCGCGAGAATGCAGGCCGCATATGCAGCGGTCCGCGGATGATTTTTTCGTTGTCGTTTGCCATCGCTCGATCGCTTCCTTTTGTTATCGCGTCCCCATGAGCCCGGATTTACGTCGTTCCTACATGCGTGACGGACCCATCGGTGAGATCAATCCAGATAGATAAACTCGTTTGTGTTGATCAGTACATGACAGAAGTCCGTCAGCGCGGCAAGCTTTGCGTCCGCCACTGCTTTGGGATTCTCCGCCTTATCCGCATCGGAAGCCAGTTTTACTCCATTCGCACGGTCCGTGATCTTCCGTGGATCGGGGTGCAGATGGAACTGAAACTGGCTTGCAAGGAAGCTCTTTGCCTGGACCATCTGCGCGGCAGTCGGCTTTCGAAGCAGCGCTATCTCGTAGGCGTGTTCGATCTGCTTGTCGGCGCTGTCGCCCGCTTCCTTTGCAACCCGCACGGCAAACCAATGTGATTCTTCATTGCTGAAATCGCCATTGAATAACGCCAGCGCTTGCGGCGCGATCGTTGTGGTCATCCGGCGCG
This sequence comes from Chthonomonadales bacterium, assembly GCA_038231675.1. Lineage (GTDB taxonomy): Bacteria > Armatimonadota > Chthonomonadetes > Chthonomonadales > Chthonomonadaceae > JBBRKX01. Next base: position 5,845 of record JBBRKX010000254.1, read on the forward strand.
GACATGTGTTGTTCATGTCCGCGCCGTCGAAGGCTTCCACGATCGGGAGAACCAGCGAGCGGCGCTGGAAAACATAGACGGTGCGGCGACGCCCCTCTTCCTCGGTGGAGTTGCCCCACTTATGGGTGGAACCGGTCGAAAGCACTTCGTCGCTGACTTTCGGAAAGACGCCCGGGCCGCCCATTGCGGGGTTCAGACGCCCGCTGACGGCCAGAATGCTGTCTCGAAGCGCCTCGCCCTCCAGGCGCAGACGGTTCATTCTCCAGAGCAATGTGTTCAGCGGATCGGCCTTCGCGGCGGCGAGGTTCAGCTTTGTGGACTGCTGGTAGGTATTGGAAAGCACCATCAACCGGTGCATCTTCTTCAGGCTCCAGCCCTCGTCCATAAAGCGCAGAGAAAGCCAGTCCAGTAGCTCGGGATGGGTCGGTTTGTCGCCGTTCTTTCCAAAGTCGGAGGGGGTGCCCACGATGCCGCGCCCGAAGTGATGCTGCCATAGCCGGTTGACGATTACGCGGGCCGTCATCGGATTGTCCTTGCTCGCAATCCAATTGGCGAGCGCGGTCCTTCGTCCCGTGGTGTTCCCTGGTCCAGCCGTGACGGCGGCGGGCTCTTCCTTGCCCCCAACGAGCGAGGCGACGAAGCCAGGCTGAACTTCAGGACCGGGAGTATGCAGGTTTCCCCGGAGCAAAATATGCTCCACGGGCGCGTTCCGGCCGCCATCCGAAACGGCTTCCGCGTACGGCTCTATGGGCTGAATTTCCGAGTCAAGGTCTCGGATTTCATTGTTCAGAGTATCCGATGCGGTGCGGTCCGTCTGTTCGAGGCTCTTGTTGAGTTCCTCGTCGCTGACGGTGACCTTCGCTCCAGGCGGCGCGCTCTTCTGTTTTTCCGCAGCCAACATCTTTCGGTGCTTATCCCGCAGCGCATCGAATTGCTTTTGAAGCGATTCCCTTTTCTGCTTCAGCGTGCTGTACTTCGTCTTTATTTCCGGCGCATCCGTTCCGTCATTGGGAAGCGATGTGTTCACCCACTTCGTCTGCACGACAAAGCTTTGGA
>JBBRKX010000255.1:0-6874 GCA_038231675.1 Chthonomonadales bacterium
GGCACGGGAAGAGGCATCCTCGATCGCACGCGCCACCGTCAGAGCTTCGTCGGTCTTGCCTGTTGCTGCGAGAGAGGAAGCGATGTCAGTCAGGGCTTGGGCACGGAAATAGGCATCCTCGATCGCACGCGCCACCGACAGAGCTTCGGACAGGACCTGGGTGCGCTCCTCTCCCGCCAGATGAGGCACGATGCCTGCCAGGGCTCGGGCACGGGAAGAGGCATTCTCGATCGCACGCGCCACCGTCAGAGCTTTGTCGGTCTTGCCTGCTGCTACTAAAGATGGCGCAAGAGCAACCAGTGCCTCCGATCGGCGTTGGGGATCCGGTATGCGCCTGATATAAGCGAGACCGACCATTGGCTTCCATAACCCGTAATGTACCAGACTCGTGATTAAGACGACAGGGATATTGGCGGCAAGACTGTTTAGGGAGGTTAACATCAAAACAAAGCGCAACTCTAAGCCAAGCGTACTTATGGGTTCTCTGCGTTGGTGATATTGGCGAGACTGCACTCGCACCAGTTCCCAGGTTTGGAGTACATCCTGAACATACCCCGCGGTTTGCCCTAGCCTCTCCCGTGCCTCATACCAGGCATTCTGGCCGTTCGGAGTCTCTTCTTGCAGCAGCGACACCATCTGCTCCAATGCGCCGGCTTTCTCCAAGTGCCAGAAGAGACGCTCATGAATGTAGCCATCCTCCTTCAGTCCGGCCCAACCTGGCTTGCGCCCTGGCTGCTTTAGACATCCCTTCTGGTATCGCTCTAAGACCAGGTGATGAGCCTGCTTACGGGATAATCCCAACCCTTGCGAGGCATTTGCTTCTAACAGACGGCGGGCCATGTGGTGCATGAGGTCGTGCAGGCGGTAGCAAGGATAGGTCTCATCCCCGATTAACATGGAAGAGGCGGAGAGTAACAGGGCTTCCTTCCAGAATAGTTCCAGGTGGTCCGCAGCGTCCGTCTCCTCCATATTCCAAAGAGTTGCCATCATCGGAGGCGTGATCACCACATCCTCCGGCAAGACGCCAAACCAGGAAAACAGCTCTTGCGCCCTCGCGTACTTGGATTGGAGGGAGCGCAAACTCAGCAACAGCGACGCTTCCAGACCGGCTTGATCGGACAGCAGACGGCGTCCGCCGTCCAGGGCTTCCAGGCGAGCGACCTCCTGCCGAAGAGCCGAGGTCAAGACTGCCCAGGTCGTCGTTCCTCCGTGAATACGGGCGGCGGCTAAATTCAGGGCCAGAGGCAAGTAGCCTACTGCTTTTGCCAGTTGCAGGGCTTGATTTCGTTCATCAGCGACCAGATTTTTCTTCATGCAACTTTCAAACAGTTCCACCGACTGCTCCGGTGTCATCACGTCCAGAGGAAAAATCGATGCGTTCACATCCTCGGCGACATAATGACGCCGTGTGGTGATGAGGAAACGACACGCCTCTCCCCCGACCAGGAAAGGCTGTAGAGGCTCCTTTTCCCACGCATCATCCAGGATGAGCAGGGCGGTTTTATCTGAGAGCAACACCTGCAAATGCGCTGACGCGGCCTGAGCGGTCGAGATCTTGAACGTGGGATCGAACGCCAGAATCAAGTCGCCTAATAAAGCCAGAACAGTGGGCTCCTGTCCGAAAGGTATCCAATAGATGCCGTCGAGGAAGTGGGTTCGTATCGCTGTGTCATGTGCCAGGATTTGCGCCAGAACGGTCTTTCCGATACCTCCCTGTCCTTGAATGGCGCTGGCAAGCAGAACACCGGGTTTGGAAGGAGCAGAATTTAGCAAACAATTGAGAACGCCCCCCATGACCTCGGGACGGTTCAAAAGAGTATCCATAAGCGGTGGCACATTCCATAGCCTCCCCAACACCGTGCCGGTGGAACGTAGGGAGGCTACAGAGGGTTTAGCGGATAAGGAGGTTTGGCTACCGAAGCAGCGCCGGTGGATGCGCTTCCAGGGAAAGCTCTCTTCGTCGTTGGTTTCGCGCGTCCTTCTTCGCCGGCTCGCATCCTGGCCAGTAGTCGCTCGCGAGCGGCGCCTTCTTCTAAACCTACCAGGTCTATATAGACGATTTGTCGTAGCAATCCCTCAATATCGCATTCGGCGACACGAACCGGCACAAGTTGGCGCTTGTTTCCGGTGGGGTCGGAAGCAAAGGCATTTGCCCATTCCGAGGGCGTGAAGGAGGATACAAAGTAATTCGGGGAAAGAACAGCTATGGTGCGGTCGCACTGCCTGGCGGCCTTATCCATCTCCAGCACGAAATTCCCGCCGGCGGCAAAGTCCCATTTCTGGATGATCGTCTCGTAACCATCGACTTCCAGTTCCCACGCAAGCCACTCCGCCCACGCGGTATCGTGGCTATTGTAACTGATGAATATCTTGCGCGATTCGGGCATACGATGGCTCCTGAGACAAAGGAGTGCAAACAAGTGAACATAACAAGAGTTAGGTTCGCTAGAAGACTATGGTTTCCTCCTCATGATCTCGGAACAACATTGGCGCGATCCTTCCGGCGCAGGCGAATGAATCATGCATGTAAATATGGCGGGCAGTTAAAACCGACGACGTTACGAAATGCGCCCGGACAAAATAGTGCGGAGCGCCTTTCCGGATACTCCCGGTGTCAGCGCTCCGCGTTAATAACATCCTGAAAGATGGGCGCTTTCGTTGAATTAAGAAACGAGTGCGATCGCGCCAACCAATTCTTTACGTTCTTTTACCCTGTCTTCGCTTTGCTTACGCGGCCTGTCCCTGCACGTCGAATGGGATCAAACCGAGACGCGCGGCGCGCCGGAATGCCTGAACACGGTTTGTAACTTGCAGCTTCTCGTAGATATTCGCCAGGTGAAAGTCGACCGTTCGCTTGCTCACAAAAAGCAAATCGGCGGCTTCCTTGCTGGAATGACCTTCGATGACGAGGGTCAATACTTCGATCTCACGCTTCGTTAATTTCACCGCATCAGGGTTTGCATTCGCGTCGTTTATCGTAATGGCAGTCATTTTATCTTTACTCCTTACATCATTCCATTAACGCCGACCGCAATATATTTTCCTTAGTCATCGGCAAGTACATCCTTCCACACCTCCTGGGATTCTCACCATGCTTTGGCCTCCAATCGCGCTCAAGTGCCGAAAAACCGGAATGAGTACCAGGAATTCAGAGGTCTGAAGGAAGATATTCGACTTCTCTTACGCTCACTTTCCTCCTTTCCCCTGCGCATCCGAAACCCTGTCGATGCGCGCAGAGAAGGTTGACTCACGAAAGAAAATTGGGTACAATTTTAAATCTGACTAAATTGACCGAATTTCTGATGTTTTTTCCTGATGTGGGCTTCCACGCCGTGGGCATGATCCGACCCGGAAGAAGCGTGTGGTAAAATATGAGCAGCCTGTCGCCTCCCACGGCAGCCAGGCGACTACCGTGGAGTAAGCTAGGAGCGATTTAAGATGGCGAAAGCCGATACCGAGGCGATCAAAAAGGCGAAGGACGGCCTGGACGTATGGGACGATATACTCCGTTACGCGGAGACCGGCTTTCCTACCATTGCGCCGGACGATTTTCCACGTATGCGCTGGTACGGCATCTACCAGCAACAGCCAAACGTCGGACATTTTATGATGCGCGTCAAGATACCGGGCGGGAGCCTCAGCGCGGCCCAGATGCGCGCGGTTGCGGAGGTCGCGCGCGATTATGGCAACAACATCGCGGATATCACGACACGTCAGAACTTTCAGTTTCACTGGCTGACGATCGAGACCCTTCCCAAGGCGATCGCACGCCTCGCGGCCGATGGCCTGACGACCACGGGCGCCTGCGGGGACATTACCCGCAACGTGTGCGGCTGCCCGGTCGCGGGCATCGACCCCCATGAGCTTTACGATACAAACCAGATCGTAACCGAGGTGACGAACTACTTCCTCGGGAATAAAGAGTACTCCGACCTTCCGCGTAAGTACAAGATTTCGATTTCCGGATGCCCGATCCACTGCAACCAACCCGAGATCAATGACCTTGGCATTCAGGCGGTTCGCCGTGGTGACGAGATCGGCTTTCATGTGCGCGTCGGCGGCGGTCTCAGCACCCAGCCACACTTCGCGCAGAGGCTGGACATGTTCGTCAAGCCCGATCAGGTGCTGGATATCTGCCGGGTCGTCACTCAGATCTTCCGTGACGATGGATACCGAAAGCGCCGCAACCACGCACGACTGAAGTTCCTGGTGGCCGACTGGGGCGCGGAAAAGTTCCGAGAGGCGATGATTCAGCGCCTCGGTTGGACTCCGGAGCCCGCGATCGCATGGGCGGAGCCCACCACGGTCCAACAAGATCATCTGGGGATCCATGCGCAGAAACAGGAAGGGAAGCGCTGGATCGGCGTTTCCGTCATCACCGGGCGACTGACCTCCGAACAGATGTTCGCCGCCGCCGCCATCGCCGATCGCTTCTGCGAAGGGGAATTGCGCACCACCAACCAGCAAAACTATATCTTTCCCAATATCGAGGAAGCAAAGCTCGAAGAGGCTAAGGCGGCCATCAAGGACGCGGGATTGCTGTGGGATGTCTCGGAAATCCATAAAGGGGCCGTGTCCTGCACGGGCACCGAGTTCTGTAACCTCGCCGTGACGGAAACCAAAGCCAGGCTGCGGGAGATCGTTTCCTATCTGGAAGGGGAGCTCGTCTGGGATGAAGCCCTCCGAATTCATTTGAACGGCTGCCCGAACTCGTGCGGCCAGCACCATATCGGCGACATCGGGCTGCAAGGCTGCCTTGCCCGTCTCACGGACGGCACGCAGGTCGAGGCCTACGATGTTTGCCTGGGCGGAAGGCTGGGGGCGGAGGCGAAATTTACGCGCCCTATCTTCCGCAAAGTGCCGGCGGATAAGGTGAAGTACGCGCTGGAAAACGTGCTGCGCGCTTACAAGGCGAATAAGCAGACCGGCGAGAACTTCGGCCGATTTGTCGACCGCTATACCAATGAAGAGATGGCGCAGTTCCTTGGCCTGGATTTGATCGCAAAAGACGATCCCACCTGGATCCCGCCTCCGATCCGCTCGCATGAGCCCGTCGGCGTCGACTGATTTCGGTGTCATTGCGCCCCGCTTCCGATAGGGAAGCGGGGCGTTTTTGTTTGTGCGGCATACGTGCGAATAAGGTAACCAGATCGCAATCCACTACGTCTAAGACGCGTCGGTCACCACCCGATGCGGATTCTACAGAAGGAGATTAGGAGACTATGCGCATTTCCCCATGGCGGACAGGCATGCTGATCGCCCCGATCGTGCTGGCAAGTGGCATTACATTAGGGAAACCCGCCGCCGCGATTCCTATCCTTGCTTCGCGGGACAATGGACCTGACCAGGCGGCCGACAGCCGGCAGTCCCCGTTGCCCCAGGGCGACCTGCTCAAGAAGCTTGCACTGCGTGTCGGCGGCGCATTGCGCCACGAACATCTTCTGATGAAGCCCTTCCATGACGAAGAGGGTGGCGGCGCGACGGAATATCATGCGCGCCCGGAGAAGCTTCATATACCGGACAGAAACGGAAAAAGCCATCTGTACGAGATGGTCGTGCCGGCGGCGGACGGACTGCATCTTACCCTGCAGTTGCAAGACGGAAAGGTTGTCACCGCGGCGGTACGCCCTCAGGAACTTCCCAACCAATACCGAACTCAGGCCGGGCCTACCGTCAAATGGACGACACACCTCGACTCCTTTTGGCTGGACACAGCGCATGTCACTTTGCTGGTAAATCTCGACTACGGCAAAAAAGTAAAACCGGAAGTAGTCAGCAAGATTGTTGCCATCGTGGCTGAGAGCATCAAAGAGATCAATGGCAGCGTCAAAAATCCTCAGGGCCCATAATATTCTAACAATGTAATACCTGAGAAACCTTACCATTGCATCTTGCACGCTTGATTGGGGTACAGTACAGTACATAGTGCCACCTGAAAGCACTTCTTCGATCCCGGAGGCCGCCGAAGCACGCTCGGCGGCCCTGAGGATCACTATGCGAACGATCCGATTCTCCCCTGTTCAATATTCTCCTAATCATACAAGCTGCGCCGTGGAATCAAGCATATCCCCCAATTTCGTGTTTTTCTACTACGGGAACCGAATATATCACTCATCAGTAATAGATGTGGAAATGGAGATACGCGTCCACATCGCTTCGTTTGATACCAGACGCTGAAGTTCTGCCGTGACATGCGTAACATAACCATGAGCTTGCTTCACAACAAAGATTCGATCTCCATAGGGCATCGTGCTCCTGAATTTGCTCGGCTCGGCTCCAACAGAACGAGAGTTACGCTTTCCGACTACTCTGGTCGAAATCCTACGGGACAGGGCGGATCCGGACGCAATATTGCATGCCCTTCGACACTCGGTGAAGCATCCGTCCACCGAGCAGCGGATTTCAACACCTATTAGGAGGCCGTGAGAACGCAGTATGGATTCGCTCGAAAATACATTTACCGCATCGCAATATAGCGACCTGTCCCATGCCGATTCCATCAGCGCTCCCGCGCCTCCGAAGCGGGAGGCCCCGATTCGGGAGGACGCGCCCGGGCGCCATTCGCGACGTGCATGGACCGAGGAGAAGCCCGCGCATACGGCTATCATCATCGGGGCGGGACTGGGAGGTCTTTCTGCGGGGATTCACCTCGCGCGTCGTGGCTGGAAGGTGGACATTCTCGAGCGCAACGATCGCAGCGGCGGTCGAATGAATGTGATCGAAGAGGAGGGCTTCCGAATCGACATGGGGCCGACCATGCTGATGATGCCTGAAGTGATCGAAGAGCTATTTGCCTCCTGCGGTCGCGACATGCGGGACTATCTTTCGCTGCGGCGTATCGAGCCCGCCTATCGCGTCTGTTGGCCGGACGGAA
>JBBRKX010000256.1:0-6841 GCA_038231675.1 Chthonomonadales bacterium
GCTGGGTTGTATCCATTTGCCGCATGGGAGTGCTCCGCAGGAGAAAATGGCGGCCTAAAGGAGCCGATTTGGCGCACATTCCGGCGAACACACTGAATGTGTGGTACTCGGGCACGAGTCAGGTTTGGCGAAGGTATTGGAAGAGAACGACCCTTTCAGCCTGTTCACTCCGCGAACATACCGCGCGACTATTCGCTCTCGATCCACATGATTCCTGTTTCCTGTACATCTTATCGCATGTGGTACAATGAACAAGGGAAGAGACAAAGATATACCACAATCCAGGGCGGGCGCACAACCTTTCCGCACACAGGCCTAATGCTTCTGGAGCGCTTTCCAAAATTTATCCTCGGTAAGAAGCAGTATGCCCACTCCGGCCGTAAAAGAAAAGCTCGCCAACCTGCCCACCAAGCCCGGCTGCTACCTGCATAAAGATGCGACCGGGAAAATTATTTATGTCGGCAAGGCGATAAACCTCCGAAACCGCGTGCGATCCTATTTTCAAAAATCCGCGAACCACTCTCCCAAAGTAAGACGGCTGGTCAGTCACATCGCGGATTTCGAGTATATCGTCACGAACAGTGAGTTGGAAGCCCTGGTGCTGGAATGCTCTTTAATCAAGAAGCATCAGCCGCATTATAATGTCCGGCTGCGTGACGATAAACAGTACCCCTACCTTTGTCTTACCACTGCGGAACCGTTTCCCAGGCTGCTGCTGGTGCGCCGGGTCCGCCAGGATAGTAATCGCTATTTCGGCCCCTACCCCAATAGCCGATCCGTCTACAGCACGATGGAGCTGGTCAACCGTGTCTTTCCGTTGATCAGTTGCGGCAAGAGTTTCGACGGAAGGCCGGTCCAAAAGCCCTGCCTGTATCATCATATGGGCCAATGTCTCGCGCCGTGCGCCGGTCTGGCGGACAAGACGGAGTACGCGGCGGCCGTGAAGGATGTGGCGGATTTTCTGGACGGTCGGCAGGAACACATCGTCAAGAAACTTCGCGTGGAGATGGAGGAGGCGGCGGAAGCCCTGGAGTTCGAAAGGGCCATGCGTATTCGCGACCGCATTCAGGGCGTCGAAGAGGTCCTTCAGCGGCAAAAAGTAATTTCCACGGAGATGATCGACCAGGATGTGATCGCGGTAGTCGCCGACGATTCGGGCCTGAACGGCTCGTGCGTTCAGATGTTCTTTATCCGGGGCGGCAAGCTCATCGGCCAGAGCCATTACCTCGTGGAGGGCACGGGCGAGGAAACGCAGGCGGACGTCGTGGGCGAGTTCGTCAAACAGTACTATCAGAATGCAAACTATATCCCTCAGGAGATTTTGCTGCCGAGCGAGATGGATGAGATCGCCATCGTCCAGTCCTGGCTGCGACAGAAAAAGGGGAAGAAGGTGGAGATCCAGGTTCCGGTTCGCGGCGACAAGAAGAAGCTCGTGGACATGGCCACGGAAAACGCCACCCATGCCCTGGAACAGATCAAAGCAGAAATGCGCGCCAAACTCGGCAACACCGGAAAGGCGCTGAGTGAGCTCGCGGAAGCGCTCGGGCTTGCCGATCCCCCACAACGCATCGAGTGTTTCGATATTTCAAACACCCAGGGCGAAAATCAGGTTGCTTCCATGGTGGTCTGCGAACGCGGGCAGATGAACAAGGCGGAGTATCGGAAGTTCAAGATCAAGCGGGAAGACGACAAGCCAAACGACTTTGCCAGCATGCGCGAGGTGATCACCCGGCGCTTGAAAGAGGCGCAGGCCGACAATCCGCGCTTTAGCAAGTTGCCGGACCTGATCATCGTGGATGGGGGCCGAGGGCAGGTTTCTTCCGCTCTGGCCGCGATGGAGGAGACGGGGCTGGCGCTGCCGCTTGCCGGGCTGGCCAAACAGTTCGAACACCTGTTCCTCCCCAATGAGCCGGATCCCGTGATCCTGCCGCGCACCAGTCAGGCGCTCTATCTGGTGCAGCGGATTCGAGATGAGGCGCATCGTTTCGCGAATACCTTCCAGGCCCAGGTCCGGGACAAGAAGAATACGCGCTCCCTCCTGGACGATATTCCCGGTATCGGCCCAAGGCGGCGCAAGGCATTGCAACTCCACTTCGGCTCCATGACGAAAATGAAAGCCGCCACGCTCGAAGAACTTGCCGCCGTCCGCGGAATGAATCTGAAGATCGCGGAGACCGTTTTCGACTATCTCCATGACGCCACCCGTGGCTAAGCGATGGGAAATCATGTCGAAATGAAATTCAGGACATTTGCGGAAGGTTTACTTTGACGCGGCAACCCGCTTATGGGCGAGGAGCCACGTGTAGAGTTCGGGATTGTCGTACGTCTGCGTCCAGGAATCGTGGCCGGCTTCGGGATAGATCGTGATCTTCGCGTCGCCGCCTGCGGCTTTGATGGCATCGACCATTCCCTGATTTTCTGCGATCGGCACCGTCGGATCCTTGCCGCCGTGGAACGCCCATACCGGCACGTTTTTCAGCCGACGCGCATTACGGAAATACCCCCCGCCACAGATGGGAGCAATCGCCGCGAACTTTTCGGGATGCTCGGCCGCAAGCGCATAGGTCCCAAACCCGCCCATACTGAGGCCAGTTAGATAGACGCGATCTTCGTCGACGGAGTAGTTCTTAATCGTGGTGTCGAGCAGCGCGTTCAGCGTATCCGTGGTCCACCAACTGCCGTCCGGGCACTGTGGCGACAGAATAATAAAAGGGAAGTCCTTGCCCTGTGCGATCAATTTGGGCGGCCCATGCGCCTTCACCTTGTCCAGATCGGATCCACGCTCGCCGGAGCCATGCAGGAAGAGCATGAGAGGCCATTTAACGGTGGTGTCTTTTCCGTAATCTTTCGGAAGATAAAGCAGATACTTGATGCTCGCGGTCTTGACGACCTGAACATTCAGCGTTTGAGCGTCTTGCGCGCCAGGCTTCTGGGCAAGTGCGCCTGGGCCGGCGCATAGCGCCGCGAGCGCCAGACCGGCTGCCAATCGTTTTAGTATCACAGATCTCTCCTTAATAAATGGATGCTGAGCGCTTATCCGCGCAGCAGAGCGTCGATCGGCTTGCCGAGCCCGTCCCGCGTCACGTAGAATGGCCGCTTCTCGATAACATAGCTCCTGTTGGGCGCAATGCCCGCAGTCTTGTAGATCGTAGCGTGCAGATCCTCGATGACGACCGGATTCTCGATCGTTTTGCAGGGTCGCTCGTCCGCCGTTTTCCCGTACAAAAAGCCCTTCTTCACCCCACCGCCGAACATAAGAACGGAGCCTGCATCGGTGAAGTGGCGATGCATTCCATAATTCTTCGGTTCGGTCATGATGTCCGGCACGTTGACCTGGTCTTTCACCGCTTTGCTTGGTTTTCCCTCCACCATCATGTCCCGGCTAAATTCGCTCGCGACCACGATGAGGGTGCGATCCAGCAGCCCGCGCGCTTCCAGATCCTTCACGAGTTGCGCTATCGGCGCGTCGATTTGCCGCTTCATGTCGATCAGGCGCGAATGCCCATTGTCGTGGGTATCCCAGTTGAAAAAGGGAATATACTCCGTGGTCACCTCGATAAACCGAGCGCCGGCCTCAGTAAGCCGGCGCGCCAGCAGGCAGCCCTGTCCGAATCGACCGGTATTGTAGGCATCGTAAGAGGCTTTAGGCTCCAGCGACAGATCGAACGCTTTGGCGGCAGGCGAGCTGAGAAGCCGATACGCATTGTCGAGCGACCTGCCAAGCGACTCCTTCTGATAATCACTTCCGTACCGCGCGATCGGGCTATCCGCCACCAGCTTCTTGTAGAACCGTTCCCGGTTCTCGAAACGGGACGGGCTCATCCCTTTGGGCGGGCGCACGGCATCCATCGCTTGATCCGGAAACGGAAGGCTGAAGGGACCGAACTCGCTGCCCAGGAACCCGGCCGTATGAAACGCTTTTAGCTCCTCGCCTTCTCCCAGGTCGAAGCGCTGTCCGATATCGATAAAGGCCGGCATGGCGTCGTTGCGTGGTCCCATTGCTTTGGCGAGAAACGCGCCGATATGCGGGCAGGCGACCGTCTGCGGCGGCGCATAACCCGTGTGCCAGTTGTACTGATGCCGCGAGTGCAGGATAAACCCCAGGTCGGGCGCGGTGTAGGTCCGGATGAGAGCGCCACGATCCATGACCGAAGCGATGTTCTCCAGCCCCTGCGAAAACTTGATGTTGTCCACGGCGGTGTTGATGGTGGGAAACGTGCTCAGCACGGCGTTCGACGGCGTGCCCGGTGCAAACTCCGTGAACCGCTTGGGGTCGAACGTTTCGGTGTGCGCCATACCGCCCGCCATCCAAAGGATAATGACCGTGTCGGCCGTCGCCTTGGGCGTTACTTCCTTATGGGCGGGATCCGCCAGGAGCAGGCGCGGCTCGCCCGCAGCGAGGGTGGCAAGGGTTGCGGCGCTAACGGTCTTTAAAAAATCTCGACGTGTCTTCATCTTTACTCCTCAAATCGCACAAGAACGCTCGGGCGCTCAGTAAATCAGCTGGAACTCCGGCAGCATTACGACCGCCCACATCAGGTCTTCGACGCCGTCTTTGCCGGCGCCCTTTCCCACCAGATCCGTCGCCGCCTGCATTTCCGCAGGCGTCGGAGGCCGGCTCAGCGCCTGCTCATACAGGTCGTTTATGACGCGGGCGGGATCCCCCGCTCCCGTCCGCACCCACTTTTCGGAGCCTTGATCGAGAAGGCTGTTCAATGTCTGCCCGTTGGTCAGTTCCAGAGCCTGCAGCGTCGTCGCGACAGTGGCGCGTTCCGTCACGACCTGCTCCCGATTGGGCCGGCCAAGCGCCCGGGTCAGGGGGTCCGCCACCGCAAATGCGGCGCGAGGCGGGTCGGAAAGGGGCACATTCGCCAGAACGTAGAATGCAACCGCCCCGGAGAAACCGGGCTGTTCGATCGCTCCGGAATCCGGGCCTGCGGTCGCTCGGAAGCGCGTGGTTCCCTCCGGCAGCGTCCAGGTGATCACCGAGTTTGCATGCGTGCCGAGGCCGATAGGGAACGTCTTTCCGCCTACCCGCAAAGGTTTCATGACGACGCTCTGATTGATCTGTATCTGACCATAGCCCGTCGAGCCCGAAGCCCAGGGCGTCGTGGTGAGCTTCACCTCGCCCCCCGGCGTGACGATGCGTGGATCGATCCAGTCCGCCCAATCGAAACTGATCACGTCTCCACCTGCCGCCGCCACGAGGGAGAGCGTGCGCGCTCCCGTGACGTCGATGTCGATATCCACCGCGCCCGCCTTCATGACGGCGGTCTTGAACTTGACCTCGGCTCCTGTCGGCAGAACCGGCTGCCCGCCCACGATCTGAATGCCTTGCGCACTAAAAGCGGCCTTCGGCCAGATGCCGGTAAGACTGGAGATCGCATCCGCAAACTGTTCCGCCGACATTCGCTTCACGGTGGGGCCGGTAAAAACGAAGTTTTCCGCACGTTCGGATTTCAAGCTCATCGCCGGAAGCTGATAGGCGCGCGAGGTGACGATCTTGAGAAGCGTCGCCTTGACATCATATCCATGGTCGGAAAAATCCGAGGCGAGCCAGTCCATCAGATCCGGGCTCCAGGGCCGGTTGTCCAGCTCATCCACGGGTTCGACGATCCCCCGCCCCATGAGACGCGCCCAGAGCCGGTTGACGATGGTTCTGCTGAAGCGGCCATTGGCGGGGCCGGTGAGCAGGCTGGCGAATTGCTCCTGCCGCGTCGCTTGCGAAGCCGCGCCGTCGATCGTTCCCAGCTCGGGATAGAGGAAATGGACCTGCGCAACCTCCCCCGTCGGCTTGTCACAGCGCACCAGTCCAAGCGGATGATCGGCGTAGATGCCGGCCATGCCATACGCATCGGCCAGTTTCCAGGTGCTGACGAAACTATTGTGGCAGGAGGCGCACTTGAGGTTGATGCCCATGAAAACCTGGGAGGTATTCTGCGCGGCCTGCATTTCGGGAGTTTGACTGGCATTCACCACCCCGCGCCAGACGATTCCTTTGATAAACCCGGCGGAATCGGCGGTCGGGTTCACTAGCTGCGTTACAAACCGATTGTACGGCATATCGGTTAGAAGCGCATTGTAGAGCCAGCTTGTAATTTGGGTTCGCCCGCCGTCGATATATCCGGTGCCGGCATAGTCGTTGCGCAGCATATCGTTCCAGAACGTCATCCAGTGCGTGGCATATTTGCTGTTTTCGGCGAGAAGGCTTTTCGCAAGCCGCTCGCGTTTGTCCGGCCGGTGGTCCGTTAGAAAGGCCTGCATTTCGGTCGGCGACGGCAATAAGCCCACCAGATCGAGGTGCACGCGGCGCGCAAATGTGCGGTCGTCCACGAGCGCGGCAGGTGGAACCTTATTTGCCGCGAAATAGGGCTGCAGCAGCAGATCGATCGGGCTGGAAGCGGACGAAAGTCCGGAGCCTGCACGGGGCGCGGGAACTTTGGGATGCCGAGGCGCTAGAACAGGCGTCCAGGCCGACAGGGAATCCCCGGTTCCGAACTTCATCCCCTGGTCGATCCATGTGCGTAGCATCACAATCTGCGCGGTCGTAAGCTTCGCGCCCCGGGCCGGCATCATACGCGCGGGGTCTCCACCAGATACGAGTTTTATCAGCAGACTCTTCTTGCCCGCGCCAGGCACGGCGGCGGAACCGCTCTGGCCGCCTTTCAGGATACCGGCTCGACTATCCAGCGCGAGACCGCCCAGCTTCGTCCCATTGCCATGACAGGCGTAACACTTTTCCACCAGAAGCGGGCGAACGCTCTTCACATAATCCACAGACAGTGCTTTGATTTTCTCCTGCGCCGCGGTCTGCCCACTTACCGCGCGAGCAAAAAGTACA
>JBBRKX010000257.1:0-6830 GCA_038231675.1 Chthonomonadales bacterium
AAATGATGCCTGCGACCAGGATGCACTCCTGAATTATCTGAATGGTTACTTCGACAGCTTCGGCGACTCCAAAGAGTGCCTCGCCGAAATCTGACCGCAGAATATCCCGGTTGAATCGCCCGGGGTAGAAACCGGCGCCGGAGAATTGTCAGGCTGGCGTCAGGAACGCCACTCGGTTGTTCCAGTCTTCGTCCGCATAGCGGTGCCAGTGGGCGAGCAATGCCGTGATGAGCCCCCCGAAATCGTTGCTTCGTATGGAGGCGTCATCCACTAAGAGAACGCCGGTAAAGTGTTCGCCGTCTGCGGCCATTTCGGTGAGCAGGGCAGGAATAGTCCTCAAATCATAGGTTACCAGAGTCAGCTGTTCATGGGCTGCCGCTCGCAGGAGACGCCCATCGTTTTGCCCGACGAATGCGCCGCTTCGCCATCGGTACACGCTTTGCACGGCGATTCGAGGGTTTTTTAGTGCGATATGCTCGGCGACAACGAAGGATATGTTTTCATCCAGGAGATAGGCAAGCATCAGGAAGTCGACTCGGCTTCTCTTGCGACTTCATGGCGTTCCAACTGCGGCAGCTTGCGCTTCAGAGTGTCGAATGTCTGCGACTGAACCTCTGCGATGGCAATATCAATATCTTCGGGAAATGCCTCGTAGTAGTGGAATGCGGCCTGCATTTTCCAGGTAGGTAAGGCGAAATGCGTGGCCGTCTTTTCGACATCCATTGCATAGTCTTTTGCGACCATGATGATTTTCCAGAGACGTAGTCCGCCGGTGAGACAGACCTGCCGTTCACCGCCGAATGTGCGAAACTCAATCTCTGCAAACTCGCTGACCCGTCGCGCCTCTTCAAAAAGCGATGCTCCCAGATCACTAACCGAGCGCCCAACCCGTCGCGCAGCAGACTTAAGCCATTCTGCCGTCTCTTCAGGCAATCGCATCGTAACCGTTTGAGACATCGTCCATCCCTTGCTAAACCAATATGGGTATCCTTGATACATTGTACACAAGTTACACAATTTGGTCAATCTTTTGCGGCGTGGCAGGAGAAAATGGCGTGGCGAAAGTATTCGAGCCGGACTTGATCCTGTATAGTCGAGCGTCCTGGTGCCGGCCTCCGAAGCGGATGCCGCCCTTGCCCTGCTTTGGCAGCCCAGGAACCGACGGAAGAGGAGCTTGCAGCGGAAGCAGAAGCCGATACGATGACACTGGAAGAGGCCGAAGCGCACGTCAAATGATGTTGTCATTTAGGATGACAGCCCTGTAAAGCTACCGGGCCATCGGAATAAACACATATTCCTGCCTCTGATCCAGAACCGTGTGCAGGACGGCGTTACCGCGCGGATCGATCAGCACTCCCTGCAGGCGGCGTCCATCCACAAACGGGTTAGGATCATTGGGCCCGAACTTTGCTTCACACTGCCCCGTCGCCGCTTTGTACAGCATGCCCTTTGAGACCAGCCAGAATGCGCCGTTCCGATCTTTAGCGATTGAGAACGGATCGGGAGTGACGGCGCCTGCAGGTGCATGTAACTGCGCCGGCGGGCTCCAATCGTAGGGGCCTTTCTGGAACGCTCCCGCACTCCATGTTTGCACATTCAGCGCCCGCCACGTCTTGTACTGCGCCGGGCCCGCCGGATGCGGATTGTTGTTCATGTTGATGCAGAGCGCGCCGGTATCGTCGAAGAACGGCGCGCCATCGAAGGCAAACCCCGTGTCTCCCGAGATATTGGGCCGGCGGTATTCATGCCAGGTCTCGCCATCGAAATAGTGAATCGTGGAGTTTTCGCCGTACGTGACCGTGGTCCCGTGGAAACTTGGCGATTCGAAACTCCTATCGAGGTGAAAAGCCGGAGCGGTCGGGTTTGCTTTCGCTTCCGCAACCAGTGCGGCCGCCTGCGCTTTCAGTGCGTCGTCCCACGTTGGGAATTTCGACCAGGTTCCCGAATCGATATCGAAGATAAAAACGCGGTATTCCGGCATATTTTGAACGGGATTGAACATAATCACCCAGATGCGATTTCGACTGTCGAGGACCGCGGTTTTGAGGGCGGCCGCATTGGCTTCGATCGGCAGCGCTACCGAAGACCAGGCCGTGCCATCCCAGGCGTCCAGCGTGCCCACGGAACCATTCGGGTCCGGCTTGATCGCGACATTCCAGAGGCGGGCCTGCCGGTCCTGAATCAGGCGGCGCGGTGTCTGAAGGACATGAATGCTGGGATCGACGCCGGCTGTCGCGAAGCGCTCTGTATTTGGCTGCAGGAAGGAGCGCGTCGTATTGGGATTGGACAGTTGCACCGCGATCAGACCGCCCTGCGCGGAGGGGGCCGGCAGCAGCCGATCCGTGGAAAATAGCGAGTAGCCGCAGCGCCAGTCGAGGTGATGAGGAGCGCTGCCGTCCATGGGGAGCAGCCATGCGCCGCTGCCATAGGAGCCAAGCCATAAGCCGACGGACGTGAGGACCAGCGGTCGGTCGGCGACAGACCGGAATCCGCTGGACGTATCGAGCCCGGAGAGCAACTTACGCCACACTCCCTCTTTTTGGATCCAGACGACTCCCACGGCGCCGCCGGGATTATCTGGGGTCGCGATATTGCCGGGGTGCTGTGTGATCACGACCCAGTCGGTTCCCAGCGCGCCCATTTTCTGAACAGCTTTGAACGCGTACTGTTCCGGATTCGGCACGGGAGTTGAGGCGAGCGTGTGAAGGTCCACGCTGAACATGCCTTCGTTGTGCACTCCGATCCAGAGATGGCCGGCGTCTCGCTGCGCCACACAATCGAAGCGTGCGTCGGGTATCCCCTCGATTTTCGGAATCCGACGCATCTCCGCGCCGTCCCAGAGCAGAAAACCACGCAGCGTCGCCAGATTGTCGCCCTGCCCGATCCCCTGCGCCCAGAACCAGAGCCGCCCAAGCGAATCTCGGGTGACCCTAACCGGCACATAGAGTGGACGCTGTCCGTTATCGGCGTCCGGCTGAAAGTTTGGGAAAAAGTTTGCCGGGACCGATTTGTAGACCTGACGAACAGCCGTTGCGGCGTCTGCTCTCCGATCCAACCGAAAAATATCGCCGGTCTGTCCGATCGCCCAGACGTCGTTCTTATCCGGAAAGAGCGT
This sequence comes from Chthonomonadales bacterium, assembly GCA_038231675.1. GTDB lineage: Bacteria > Armatimonadota > Chthonomonadetes > Chthonomonadales > Chthonomonadaceae > JBBRKX01. Next base: position 3,116 of record JBBRKX010000257.1, read on the forward strand.
TACGATCTTGTCCTGTCCGGCAACCGTTCCCATCAGCCGGGAGACAATGCCCGAAAATTCGACGACCGCTCCGTTGCTCCATGCGGCGAAAATGGTTCCATCCGCTCCGGCTGCCAGCTTCCGTGGCTCGCCTGCAATCCCGGCGGGAGGGGATGTAAGGTTCCACTGACTGCCATCCCATCGGGCGACAGACAGGCGCGGAGCAAATACGATGCCCCAGACATTGCCTTTCGTGTCCTGAACCGCATCCCAGACGGCGGTGGCGGCAGAAGTTCGCGATGCATCCGATTTGCCCTGGGACGCCGTATTTTCAGGCTTGACCGCGCTCAGTGGAACGGATGGGGAATTATCGGCTCGGGCCGTCTGCGGAGGCCCCGTCAACAACCCCGATCCCATCACGAACAGACTGGCGATGAGTGTCCTGGAAATCTGTCGGTTCATTGGAACTTCTCCCGAAAGGGTTTAGAGTTGTAGCGATCTCCATTTGGGTTGTCTATAAGACGGAAAAAGCCTCCGCGAGGTTACTCCCCAACCACAAACCGGTCGTGTTCGATCTCAAGAAGGCGATTGTATTTTGCCAGGCGTTCCGATTGGGTGATCGAGCCGATTTTGATGTAATCGGCCTGCCAGCCGACCGCAAGGTCCGCCAGCCAGTTGTCTTCGGTCTCGCCGCTGCGCGCACTGACCGTGACCTGCCAGCCGAAATTGCGCGCCAGCCGGTATGCCTCCGCCGCCTCCGTCAACGTGCCGATCTGGTTTACTTTCAGGAGGAGGGCGTTGGCGGCCCCGGCTTCGCCCGCACGCCGAATCCGTTCCGGGTTCGTACACAGAAAGTCATCGCCGAGAACGAGACACTTGGCGCTGATCCGCGCGTTGAGATCCGGCCAGTGCCGCCAATCGTCTTCCGCCAGTCCGTCCTCCAGACTTGTCACGTGATATGTGTCTACCCACGCTTCCATTCGGTCAATCATTTCCAGACTGCTCAACTGCTCCACTCCCAGATCGTAAACGCCGTTCTTATAGAATTGGGAGGAAGCCACGTCGATTGCCAGAGCAACGTCAACTCCCAGACGATAACCGGACGTTTTGATGCAGTCCACCGCGAGGGACAGCATTTCGTCGATGGATTTGCAGGGGGGCGCCAGGCCGCCTTCGTCGGCCCTGAGCAGTCGCATTCCATATCTGTTCAATATTTCGCGAACCGCCGTTTGATAGATCGTGTAGACCATCGCCAGGCTCTCATCCGTGGACGTCGAAGATAGGGGACAGAGCAGTACGTCCTGGATCGGCACCTGATTGCCCGCGTGCTTGCCGCCGCTGAACAGGTTCACGGTCAGGCGCGGCAAATGCGTGCCGGTCAGACCGAGAAGATCCGCAAAATACTGGTAAAGCGGTAGTTTCCCTTCCCTTGCCGACGCTCTGGCAAATGCCAGCGAGACGCCCAGGATCGCGTTGGCTCCCAGGCGTGACTTGTTCGGGCTTCCATCCAGCGCGATCAGAGATCGATCCAGTTCCGACTGTGCGGCAAAGGAGCTTCCGCCGAGACTGCGCTGGATCTCCTCATGAATATGCGCAACCGCCTTCCGGCAGCCAAGACCTTCGTAGCGGCCGGCGTCGCCATCACGAAGCTCCCACGCTTCACCGGCCCCCGTGGAGGCGCCGGAAGGAACGGAGGCGGAGGCGCGCACGCCGGACGCAAGTTCGCACGTGGCGGAAAGGGTCGGGCGTCCACGACTGTCCAGGATCTCCAGCGCGGATATTTTTCTAATGGTTGGCATGGTTTAGCTTGTCTGCAAATCGCGCGATGAGGTCAGGAACGGAGGCCGGAATTCGGGCTGCCAATGCGAGGACCATCTGCTTTTGCACTCCACGCTCTTGCTCGGACAGGTATTCCAACGGCGAACGTCCCGCGACACGCGCCAGCAGGCATCCCAGGGTGTGGAGTACGGCGTACTGCTCCAGGTCGGGATCCCAGCTTGAGTCGCCCAACTGGTTTCGGTAAGCGTCCCAGTAGAGCGCTGCCTGCGTGAGAAACACTTCCCGATGGGGGCGCAGGTGATGCGCTTTACTCAGAATGTGCGTGAGAGAAAAGCCGATATCAAACGCGGGATCGCCGAAATGGATCACTTCGTGGTCGAGCAAAATAAGCTTCCCATGATGAACCAGAATGTTCTTGGGGCTATAATCGCCATGAACCACGGTAAATCGTCGCGCTCGCGTTTGCTCGATCAGGTCGCTCAAGAATGCGGCTTCCGGCACATTCGAGAGCGCAAACGCATAGTAGGGTTCGAGACGCAGCGATTCGAAATAAGACCGATCCTCGAACACGACCGACAAGGTTTCGCGCTGGGCCCGTGAACGGGAGTGAATGGTGGCGAGCAGTTTGCCAAACTGAAGGAAATGGTCGGGAACGATCTCGCCATGCAGCAGCATGGTCTTCCAGTTTGCGTGGGGTTCCGGCACCGCTTCCATCACCAGCAGGAAGTGGGGGATGTCCTCCGCCACGAGGCGAGTAATGGTTCCGGCGGGCGCCAGGTCGATCAGCGCACGCATGCCCTCTGCTTCGCGCTGAATTCGCGCGGGGTTGCAAAACCAGTCCACTGCGACGCGCAACTTCGGCAATGCCTGCTTCAGTACCCACGCCTCTCCGGATGCCCGCTGGACGAGCACCGTGTTGTTGGACACGCCGCCTGCAAGCACCGTTATTTGAGGGGTTTCGTCCCCAGCGATGAAAGACGAATCGCGCAAGTACGCCAGTAACGCGCCCGCATTTTCAATATCTAACTCGGCTGATGTCTTCATTTCATCCCTTGGGCGGATAAAGCCCTTTCTTCCGAAGGGCGTCAATCGCGGTCTGATACTGCGTCATGACATTCGCGTAGAACGCCGCTCCATCCTTCTTTGGAAAATCTTGAGGCCGTACGTCGAAGGTGACGCCCGGCAGTGCCGCCTTTGCTTTTGCCAGATCCTCGTCCGTGATGTAATACCCGTAGAGACGGAGAGTCTTAAGGCCTTTGAGACTCTTTATAACGGTCATGCCGTTTTCCCATGGCAACACCATATTCCCGATGTTGAGGTCTTTCAGGCTTTTGAGGGGAGCCAGCGCAGCTAAATCGGACACCACCACATTTTGCGCGTTCCACTGCGGGTTGATTTCCAACGCCTCCAGGTGCGTCATTTTCGTGAGCAAGGGCAAGGAGGCGCGGGTGTACCGGTCATGGCGCAGCACGAGCTCTTTGACCTGTGTCAGTTCGGAGATCGCCGCGATCCCTTTGTCATCCACGCCGGAGCCGCCCATCTCCAGGTGGGTCAGACTTTTGAGTCCTTTCAGCGTCCGTATCCCCGTGCCATTGAATTTGTAGGAATGACCGATCATGAACGTCTGGAGGATTTTAAGGTTTCCCAGTTCGGCGAACCCTGCATCCGTGACCGCGGGGCCATCCAGGCACAGTACTTGCACGGTTTTGATCTGGCAGAGCCGGTGCAGCGCGTCGTTGTCGAAGCTGTCGCCACCGATATAAACGCCCACGATTTCGGGCAGCCCGTTAACCTGCTTCCAGAGGTCGTCCGTCATTTTAGTTTGTCCGGCTTCGATTTTCCATCCCGGCTCCACGCCACACCACCAGGTGCGCTGCCGAAAGACTTTCATTCCAGCGGCGGTAAGGGCGGCGACCTGCGGCGGCTCGGGGACAGCCGGCGCGGCGTTTGCCTGCGG
>JBBRKX010000258.1:0-6813 GCA_038231675.1 Chthonomonadales bacterium
CGCACAACAACCATCAGCCGAGCGTCTTCGCCGATAGGGGGATCTCCTACTTCAAGTGGAACGGTGGATCGTTCAGCAAACAGGGGATCGTTTACGGTCCCGAATGCGTAGGGGCGGGTTGCGGCATCCAGTTCTGCCTCGCCGACCTTCGTGGCAGCGGACGCCTGGACATTGTGGCGCCCGGCAAAGATGGCCTGCACGGCTTTTACAACGAAGGATTTTAGGCGCAATGCATCACGGACGATCCTGCTTGGAATACAGGCTTTTAGAAAGGCCTGTACGTAGGGCACACCCAGTACCCTATGTACCAGCAGGTGCTTATCCCTGCTCGGGTGATTCAGCCAGGGGAGGTTCTGTAAGGTGGCCTCCCAGGTAACCCAGGTCGGGCGGCTCGATACCCTGCATGTACAACAAGACAGACAGTTGGCCGCCATGGTGGATGTCGTGTGAGAGGATCCGCCAGATCGTCCACTGGCGGGAGACAGCATAGGTTCTTCCCATAAACGTATGCCGGTAAGTTTGCTTAAGGTCACTCACACTCCACTGTGCAAGCGTTGAATCCACCATTTGCCAGGTATCCTCCAGCCAGCAGATCAATTCCGTTCCCTCGGTTGCGAGCGCCTTCTCCACTACATACCGATTACCATACTCGTCCTCCGACCAATTTAGAATCCGACTGGCTAATTCCTCACTTCCAGGCGCATGCATCCTCAGAAACCAGTTCAGTCGCCCGACGCCGATGTGCCGGACAATCTCGCCCACCGAGTGCATATGCGGAGCGGGGCGGAAGGCCAATTGGTCAGTCGAAAGCGGTGCGATGGCACGAACAAGACTGGTCTGATAGCCCTCCCACCCGGAATATACGGTCCAGATAGGAATTCGCTCTTCCGGACCTGACCTAAGTTCGCTCTGCATAATAGACTCCGTTTGCCTCACACGGTCATCGCGGGCGGGAATATCAAATTTCGGAGGGAACGACAGCCTGCGGATTGGTGCGGGAAGTAATGTAGTCGCGTAGGGAGATATAGTCCGGCATGGCGTCGGTTATTGTGATGTACTGGTCGGTGCTAGCAATGATAGTAGTGCGGATGGCGCCGCCGCGCCCGTCGGAAGCAGTGTAAGACGCCAATTGTTCGATGCGGGCAAATGGGATCTGGCGATGCTGAAAAATGCTGTCCAGAGCAATTGCATCGCCGCTAACGGTGATCTTCAATGTAAAAGCGTAACTACCGATCAGGGCTATCACTAAGCCAATACAGGTGAAAAATAAAGCCATGCCGATTTTTTCCACCATGGGACTGCTGATTTTCTGTGGATCGCACACTACACCCATGCCTGCGCCGGCTACCATAAAGAGGATGGGAACGGTAATTAGGGCTCTACCGCGCAGGGGATGGAAAGTCCTTCCCTGCAACTGGAATTCCTGCTGTTGCCGATCATAGATCGGCTGGAGGCGGGCGTCGAGAGTCGTGTGGAGCGTGCCCTGCGGATCGGCAACGAGGTCGGAGTCCATTTTTAGGCATCGACCAGATTCATCATGGAGAGTGAGGTTCGCATTGCCCCTTCCGTTGTAGCGACAGGCGACAATGGTGCGCCATGATAGCGAAATGGAGCGCCCAAACCCGCGTTTTTCAATACCGTTGTCATCAAGAGAATACACACTGAACGAGTCAGCAAGGCAGGAAAGGCAGTAACAGCCAAAAATCAACCCGATCAGAGCCGCTGAAATCCCGACAAGGAGCTCCGCGATCAGATAGCTTCCCTGTGCAAAGGGAGGACCAGTCATCTCACGCGCCATAAAATACAAGATACCAAAAAAAATCCCTGCATACGCCAGCATTTTGAAGCGGGTGCTCCAGTTACCGATGTAGGTCTGCGTGGTAATTTGCTCGTTCGGACCTGCAGTGAATTCACTTTTCATACCGTGTTTTGCACTTAAATTTCGCCTGCAAAAGTTACAGGAGCGCTCCACCGGGCGATCTATTTCCCTGGTTACGAAATACATGGAGAAATACGTGAACGATCAAATGACGTATAGGACGAAACTCCTTTTTGTCACCTACTGTGGAACGAGCGAGCAAGATAGCTTGGGACATACGTGTGCTTTGAATCAAAATCGACTCGTGGAATGCTCCAGCATGCGTACATGCCATTGGACCACATCCAACACCGGAGTTGTGGGCGCAAATCCCAGAAAGCGCATCAACTGTTGCGCCGGCGGATCGCACTCCTCGACTCGTACAGCAGGTTTAATGGAGCGAAAGAATAGAACGTTCGCCCGCCACATCGATCGTGAAAACGCGATCTCCTGCGATGCCGGGATCCGTGCCCGCGTACTCAGGGTAACGTACGGAGCAAGGTAAGGAACGCGCGCGAGCTCTCCGTCCGGCAAGCGCGTCACCAGGCCGCCGCTTCGAGATCCAAAGAGAAAGTCGCGAAAGTCAACCACGTCGTAAAAATCCTGGTAGTCGATGTCCTCGACCCGGACTCCCTCCACGGTGCGCGTCTGTTCCAGCAGAGATCGAACTTTCGATATGCGGATCTCGGGCGGAAACGCGGCCATCACCATGCGCATCGTTCGGCCGGAGGCGATATCGTCGTCGATGAGCTCATAATCCCCTGCGGGTATCGCCAGGAGTTGTTCCGTGATGGCGGGAAACCCAGGTCGCTGCGTCAACTGAGTCGAATAGCACTGGCCATCCGCAAGCCCGAATAGCCGCGACACTTCCAGTCGCTGCGTTCCTTCCGTACAGTTGTCGAGCGTGATCGTTTTGCTTTCTCTACGGAGCGCATTGGCATAGGCCGCCTGCCTGTCCAGGGAGGGAACCTCCATACGCAGCGTGATCGCCTGATCCGGCAGAGGCGCTCCGCTAAACGCCTTGCAAAGGCATGCCGTAAGACTGTCCAGCAACAGGCGCGTCGCGGCCGCTAGCTCCGCTGCATTGCGCAACGGGAGCCACGGCTGAACGGACCAGGTGCGGTCGTCGCGTACGAGGTATCGTCGCATGGGCAATGGATGTGGGGCGCGGGAAACACTCTCTTTCAGCGTAGTGTAATAACGGCTGGTGCGCTCCGGCATCGCGACCATCTCCTCGGACCGGATCCCGGAGGAAGAGATATTGAAGTACTCGAGTCGTGGTCGGGCAAAGAGGATGCGTTCCTTTGCATCCGCTACCTCGCGCCGGATCGCTTGTACGCGCGCTTCGTAGCCCGGGCGCTCGATGCACACCGCGTGGCCTCCGGCCAGGAAGGCCCGGGCGAATGCGGCATTATCGCCTCCGAAGACGTACACGACCCGCAGAGGAACCGGTAGCCCTAGATGATGGTTCAGGTAGCGTTTGAGCCGGAGGATTACATCGGTGTAGTTGATCGCGCAAGGGACGTAGCGCGCCTCCCAGGCGTCGACCATGATCCATTCGTTCGAAGCGACCGCCTCATGGCACAGGCGGATACGGTGTGCGTCCAGCAGTGCGGCCGCGCCATCGTGTTTCGTCGAAACATAGGAGTCGTGAGATGGGGAGAGGTATCCACCGAGTACAAGATGCCCTTTCTGGATCATCTCGTTCTTTGCCAGCTCCATCATGTCGATATGGCCGTTGTGGATCGGGGAAAATCCTCCCGTGCTGAGGAGGACCACGGGAGGGTAAGCAGCCCATTGGATCGGGTCGTAGTCGTCCAGTTGGCGGAGCCGGGAGAGTATTTTATGATACGGCGTTGTTAGCCAGTTGGGATCGCTGTAGCATTCCGCGTCCAAATCAGTGTCGAGGCCGTCGTCGAAAAAACCGGCCTCTCTAAACGCTTGCTCGCCGTCATACGTCGTGTGCATGGTCCGGTAGTAGGGATCTCGAAGGAGCTTCCATGCATAGTGAAGCGCGGGCGAGGCGCCGATGGCGCTCGCGGCTCGATACGCGCGATCGATCTCTACACGGTCTTCCGTGGGGGCACGTCCCAGCATGTGCCAGTATGACTCAGGCATGCGCGGAGACCGTTCCACAGCGCTCGAAGAAGATGTCGGTGCGGAGTATCAATTTCTGACCGGCGCCGGAGTAGGGTTCGGAGTCATGAAGGATGCGATGATCGAGCGCGAGACACGTTCCTTGTTCCGGCCGCACACGGAAAAGAATCTCTTCTTCCGAGGGGAAGCGCGACCAATCCTCCAATTTGCGCTGCTCGACCGGAATGTTGGCCTGAGGGTCCCGAATGAGACGGGTAGCGCCTCCGTGGCCTTCGCCCACGTCGATGTAAAGCAAAAGAGAGACAAGAGTACGCTTGCCTCCATGGGTGACGAACGGGGCGTCATAATGCGGAATAAGTCTGCCTTCTTGCGTGTATCGGATGAAGCGGAGAAGAGGATTGACCCCGACTGCTTGCCATACATGGGTTCCATCCCAATCGGTTGGTGTCAGGGCCTCCATGATCCGCGGCGAACCGATGCAGCCACTGATTCGATCCCATAGGGCTTGGGCAAATGCAGGACTGTAAGCCGTCGCCCGCCAGGAGCCAACGGCGTCGTTCTCAGGATGAAAGTCAGTTTTCATCCCGTTCACACCCACAGGCGTCCACGCGCAGTCTGTGATGTCCTCCCGCAGCGCCGCCATTTCAAGTTCACTGAACACACCGCGCAGAATCAGGGCCGAGTCCCCGAGATCCAAAAGCGATTCCCTGATGATCTCCGGGTCGGGCGCGTTCTTGACCACGGCCGCCCATCTTACGCCCAACTCGAATTGCCCGGCAATCCGGGAAGCGTCCACGGGCGGGTCCACAATTCCGAGGTAAAGGGAGTTGTTCCAACCCCCTGGAGTTGAGGACTTCAGGACATCGAGGTGAACTGCAGGCGACTTCCCGAGATACTTATGTGCATTGTAGCGATGCAACTCCTCAAGATTGTTGGCAAAGAAGGAGAACTGCCCTTGCGCTTCCGCACTCCATGCCTGACGGATTGCCTCGCGCTCGCTATCGTCCGCGAGGTCTTTGTAAAGCAGATAGAATTCGACGAAATCGTACGGTGCGCCAAACACCGTTTCATCCGGGCGTCCATCGTACATATCGCCGGTAGGAATTGCGTCCACGACCGAAACAGGAACGCCGAGAGTACGTGCGACTGCGGTTACTTCGCTCTTATGCAGGTCGGAGATCACCTGGATGTCCACCATCGCATCCGAGGCCTTACCAATAAAGCCCAGGTAACCTCCCTCATCGCAATTGGTTGTGCCAAGCAGGATTCCCGCATGGCCCTGCTGGGTCAGCAGACTCGTCATGTAATAGAGAGCAGGAGTGCGCGCATAGGAGACGAGCTGGCCGGAAGCCCATGGCTCGCCTGTCAGGTTTAGCCCTCCGTCAACCGCACCTTTAAGGGCGGCATGGCTTGAGGAGAGATCGATGACCGTCGGCTCGATCCCGAATGCCAGCGATACCTCCTTGCCGCGTTCCGTAGCTTCGCGCTGATGGGTGGCGCCAGGGTCGAAAATAGGCAGCATCACGGCGAGAATGCGCTCGACAGGGGAATCGGGCAGCGATTTCGCCAGGGACGCCAACCCCAGCACGACCGCGGAATCGATGCCGCCGCTTACCGCGATCACGCAGGCATTCAGGCGCGCATCGTGCATATAATCGCACAGCACGATCGCTTTCGCCTGGATATAGCGTTCGACATCAAAGCCGCGTCGGCGCCGTAACCTTTCGAGCAGGCAGCGCAGTTCAGGTAGCAGCGAATCGGTACATTGAGGATTATAGACGCGCATAGGTTATGTTTCGAGCCGGGAACCGCAAACACATCTGGAATTCGGCCTTTCCCAGGGTAATCTCAATGCAAACTGGAATGCTCGTAAGCCCGGACGCCTTTCCTGACGTTTATCCCTTATAGCGCTTAATCCCTGCTTGATGATCTGGTTTCGGACGCACAACAACCATCAGCCGAGCGTCTTCGCCGATATGGGGATCTCCTACTTCAAGTGGAATGGTGGATCGTTCAGCAAACAGGGGATCGTTTACGGTCCCGAATGCGTAGGGGCGGGTTGCGGCATCCAGTTCTGCCTCGCCGACCTTCGTAGTAGCGGCCGCCGGGACATCATGGCGCAATGCTCCATCTACATTTGCTCCTTGGGGCAATATCGATGCTGCAACGGGCGTCAGGACTTAAAAGGCTTCTTTTCTTCTTTGACGCCAAGCCCCGGTTTGAATTGGAATCGTGAACTTGAGATGGGCAGGTCAACCCGCACGTGAGTGACAGTCATATCGGTCTTGTTGGATAATCTCCCGTGCGCCCACATCTCCTGACCTGTATGCCGTAAGAGGTGATCCGGACCAAAGTAATATCGGTCTCAATCCTAACCGTTTCCCGGAACCGCTGGCACAGTATCTGGAGTTCCTAATCCCCGGTCTGACTGCCTGAATCGGCAAAGTGTGTGGATGTCGGGTAAGGGAAGCGGCGTTGCCGCCGCCCCCTCCCCTAAGAACCGGTCGGACGAGTTTCCCCGCAACCGGCTCAAGCCTCTCAAACGTCCCTTTAAGGACGCGGTCCAAGAGCGAACTAGACGGCATCTCCGCGTGACTCACCATCGACAATCCAGTAACGAGCTACCGCGATCTCTACGCAGGACGGGAGCGGAAACTCAGGTCGCTGTGTCGGCGCTCCAAGTATTCTGCCCATTCCGGGGAGTAGGGGTTCACGTCCGCACGTATCTTGATGTGCCGACGGATCGGGATACGAGAGGCGTGGGTCAAGACGACAGGCTGCGGCTCGCCGTCTTTGCCATTGACCTCTCCGAAGAACACCCAGTGGTTTCCGCCGAGTTCGCCCGGAAGCGTGGTAAA
>JBBRKX010000259.1:0-6806 GCA_038231675.1 Chthonomonadales bacterium
CCAATCTACACGGCTGAAGATCAATACCGCATCGTTATCGAACCGCAAGATATCCATAAGGTTTATTTGAATGAAGCCACTGACCCACGCATTTGGTCAATTCTTATGTGGGGAGGACGGCGTGATCTTGTCTTAGTACAGAGACTTCAAATGATGTCGTCCCTTAGTAGTTTGAAGAAAGCTAAAATTGCTAAGACACGCCAAGGCATCATACGCGGAAGTAACCATCAGCGCGACCTACCTGACATTAAAGACAAGCGTATCTTAGAAGGAGATGACTTCCCCAAAAGGACGTGGCCACAAATTGCAGCAATAGATTTGCCTGTCAATCAGAACACAAAGGTTCATGCTAATGATTCTGTAAGTCTGTCAGCCTTTGCGCTTCCGCAATTACTAATTGCAATGAGTTGGAAGGCAGATTTAGGACGGTTTCAGGCAGTACGTGTCAAATCGGACGCAACCGTTGGCCCGATCCTCTGTTCCAGAAGTTTTATGACGGCACATGTTCCTGAAGAGCAATCCGCTTTCCTGGACGCGGCATGCTTCAGTTACAACAGTCATGTTGCTCTTTATTTTTTACTACTTACGAGCGGCCGATTCGCATTTTATCGTCCGGAACCCTTAGTAGAAGATTTGCTCAGCGTACCTATACCAGAACCACGTGAAGGGTTGATGGAAGGCATCACTACCGTTGCCGATATTGACGCTCAAACTAAGGAAGTTTTCGCCTTCCAGGATGCTGAATGGGCACTGATCGAAGATCTAGCGCGATTCACATTGCCTGACTTTAAGGGGGATGCTGACTCTCCTGGGCGCCAACTTACCCGGGCGTCTGAACAATCTGAGGATTATCCAGACACTCAACTACGTGAGTATTGTGACCAGTTCCTTCGTGTTCTCAAAGCTGGTTTTGGAAAGACCAAACAAATCTCAGCAACAATATATCAGGAAGATATAGCGGACATCCTGCCTGTCCGTATGGTGGCAATTCATCTCGACTGGCCTTCGGAAAGCATTATCCAGGCAGAAAGAATGAAAGGAACGCTTCTCCGAGAGCGCCTCAATACGCTCTATCAAATTCTATTAAAACGACCGGAAGAGCGAGAGGGTGCATCGTTCTATCAGCGTGTGCTCAGAATGTCAACTTCGGAATACGTGCAAGGGAAACAGGTTGTTACTATTTACTTAGTCAAGCCGGACCAAAGACGGTACTGGACACGTTCAAGCGCTATGAGAGATGCAGACGAAGTTACGTATGACATAATGCTGTGGCATGAAGAGTCCAATGCGCTTCCTGAGAGCAAAGGGGAAGAGGCCATTGCGTAGAGGACCTACGCTGGGGGAAATTCGTTATCCTCAACGTCTTGAATTTACTGGTGCTCTCTGCCAACAGTGGAGAATAGATGCGATTGCCATTCTGATGGAGAGCATCTGGCAAGGATATGATTTATTCCAAGCGGAGATCTTGATAGATAAGACTCAACCCGAAGAAAATGTTGAACGCTCTATTACGCAGTTCTTGGAACCGCGCATCCGAAAGTTTATGGATGCTGACGCCCCATTTTACTTACAGCACGGCCCTCATGAGGAAGCTACTCGCAAGTCCGCTCAGGCCCAACCACCACTCTATGATTTAGGTTTTGTTCTTTATAGCAATGAGAGAAGCATTTTCCCGATAGAAGCAAAGGTTCTTCCCTCAGACGGAGCTGTTGCAGATTATGTCAATGAGATAAATGAAAACTATCTGACATGCCGGTATGCACCCTTCTCCAAAGAGGCTGCTATGCTCGGCTATCTGTTGAAGGGTAAAGCCAGTATTGCCTTAGATCGAATTGCGGAAAAGCTCACTTGCCAGATGCACGATTTTCCTCCCCTCCTTGCCCGATCTCATAAGTTTTCTGAACATATACGACTCCACAGCGACTGTCTCCTTTCTTCACGCGATTTTCGATGTCATCACCTGATACTGCCAATTATGCCGAGCAAGCCTCGACGTTGAGGGAAATAGTAGGAGGCACGGACTGAGATTGTCTGTGCCTCCCGTCGTTTTCTAAACCGTACGCTGCGGGTTTAGTAGCGGTAGGTTTCGGCTTTGTATGGGCCGTCCTTCGATACGCCGATGTAGTCGGCCTGCTTCGGGGTGAGCATGGTCAGTTTCGCGCCGACTTTTTCGAGGTGCAGGCGGGCCACTTCCTCGTCCAGTTTCTTCGGCAGAACGTAGACGCCGACCTCATAGATCGCGCGGTTCTTCCACAGGTCGATCTGCGCCAGGGTCTGATTGGCGAAGCTCGCGGACATCACGAAGCTCGGGTGTCCGGTCGCGCAGCCCAGATTGACGAGGCGGCCCTCGGCCAGCATATAGAGGCTGTTACCGGTCGGGAAGGTGTACATATCGACCTGCGGCTTGATGTTCAGCTTCACGACGCCGTCGGCGGTATTCAGGCGGTCCACCTGGATCTCGTTGTCGAAGTGGCCGATATTGCAGACGATGGCCTGATCTTTCATTTTGGAGAGGTGCTCGTAGGTCAGGATATCGACGTTGCCTGTGCAGGTGACGTAGATGTCGGCGAAGCCGAGGGTGTCCTCGACAGTCGCGATCTGGTAGCCTTCCATCGCCGCTTGAAGCGCGTTGATAGGATCGACCTCGGTGACGATGACGCGAGCGCCGTTGTTGCGGAGCGACTGTGCGGAGCCCTTGCCCACGTCGCCATAGCCGCAGACGACCGCGACCTTACCGGAGACCATGACGTCGGTGGCGCGCTTGATGCCGTCCACCAGCGATTCACGGCAGCCGTACAGGTTGTCGAACTTGGACTTGGTGACCGAGTCGTTGACGTTGATTGCGGGAACGAGGAGCTGACCGAGTTCCTGCATTTTGTAGAGGCGATGGACGCCGGTTGTGGTCTCTTCGGAGACGCCGCGCCACTCCGCAACAACGCCGTGCCAGCGCTGCGGGGTTTCGGCATAGACTTTTTTCAGCAGGTCCTTGATGACCTTCTCTTCGTGGCTCTCGGAGGGGCTGTTGACCCATTCGGTCTTGCCGTTCTCGAGGTCGTAGCCCTTGTGGATCAGCAGGGTGGCGTCACCGCCGTCGTCCACGATCAGCTCGGGGCCTTTGCCGCCGGGGAAGGTGAGGGCCTGGTCGGTACACCACCAGTACTCTTCAAGGGACTCGCCTTTCCACGCAAAGACGGGGATACCGGTCGCCGCGATGGCTGCCGCCGCATGGTCCTGCGTGGAGAAGATATTACAGCTCGCCCAGCGCACATTCGCGCCGAGGTCTTTGAGGGTTTCGATCAGGACGGCGGTCTGAATGGTCATGTGCAGGGAGCCGGTGATGCGGACGCCATCGAGCGGCTTGCTGGCCGCGTACTTGCGGCGAATGGACATCAGGCCGGGCATCTCGTGCTCGGCGACGGTGATCTCTTTACGGCCCCAGTCCGCCAGGGACATGTCGGCGACTTTGTAGGGAAGAGTCGTGGGTTCAACCATAGTAGCGCTCATTGATTCGTTCTCCGTTGATGGTTGCATCAAGAAATCATTATTTCTTGATTGATTGACACTTGTTATTATACCCCCTCCTTTTTAGAAAAGCAACAACGAATCAAGATATTTTGATAAGTTCGCGTAAAACGGCTATAATGGAGCCATGGAAATGCTGAAAGCCTTACGGCTGCTGGGGGATAAAGCCCGCATACGGATTCTGCGTATGCTGGCGAGTGAAGATCTGAGCGTGGCGGAGCTGCAGGAGATTCTGGGGATGGGGCAGAGTCGCATCTCGATGCAGTTGTCGCAGTTGAAGCAGGCGGGATTCGTCGAGGTGCGCCGTTCGGGACAGAAAAGCATCTATCGCCTGATCGTTCCGGCAGGCGCCGCGACGATTCTGACGGAAGTTCTCGATCAGAGCACGGCGGAGATCCCCGAAAGCGTGCACGACGATGAGGGGCTGCGGCTCGTCCTGAGCCGCCGCAAGGACACCTTACGCACCTACTTCGACGAGCTCGCCGGGCGTTTCGGGCGCAGCTACGTGCCGGGCCGCAGTTGGAAGGCGCTCGCCGAGATGCTGCTGCGCCTGCTGCCGCCGCTCGTCATCGCGGACCTGGGGGCGGGAGAAGGCACCCTGGCGCTGATGCTGGCGCAGCGGGCCAAGCGGGTGATCGCGGTGGACAGCTCCGGCAAGATGGTCGAGTACGGGGCGGAGCTCGCCGCACGCAACGGCATCAAGAATCTGGAGTACCGGCAGGGCGATATGGAGGAGCTGCCGATCACCTCCGCCGAAGTCGATCTGGTGCTGGTACACCAGGCGCTGCACCACGCGCTCCACCCCAGTCAGGCCCTCATCGAGGCGTGGCGTGTACTGCGTCCCGGCGGTCGCATTGTCTTGCTCGACCTGCTCAAACACGATGTCGAGGCGGCGCGCGAACTCTATGCCGACGTCTGGCTCGGTTTCTCGCAGGCCGAGCTGGTCGTCTGGCTACGGCAGGCTGGCTTTGAGAACATCGACGTCTCCGTCGTAGATCGCGCCGCCGAACCGCCCTACTTCGAAACCCTCATGGCCCTCGCCGAAAAACCAAAGTAGAATCCGGCCCAGCCCTCTCTAAAACTTATCTTGTCCCTTAGATTGGCTGTGACAAAGGATCTTCTCTCCGCGCTTTGCTTCCCGCCCCTAAAGGAGCGGTCTGTCCTTTGTAAGGCCCATAAATGGGCCTGGGTCTGACGTGAGTCGGGGCGAATGCGCAAGGGAACAGGCTGACAGCCATCCTGTTGGAGAGATTAATTCTGCATTTCAACCCTCCCAGGCCCATTTATGGGCCTTAACTTTCCCCCTCATGCCGCTCCTTTAGGGGCGGCGGCCTAAGGGACAAGATAAGTCTCTAAAAGAGGGCGCGCTGCAACGCCCTTAAGCTCTATTGAGGCACGATCGCATTGGAGAATCCCACCCCCTGGTGCTTCTCGCCCGTTTCTGGATCGGTATAGGAAAAGAAGAGTCAGATACCCCCACGTAAACGTCGGGGGCTTGTCCTTCCATCTCTGTGAACTTGAATATATTCCCGCCTCCGAAGTCGGCCTCGAACAGGTTGCCGGCGGTGTCGAATGCCAGGCCGCTGGGTCTGTTCAGTCCGGTGGCGAACGTGGTTTTCACCCCGAGGGGCGTGATCTGGATGATACTGTTACTGCCTGTATCAGTCTCAAATAGATTCTGGGCCTGAACCGCAGGCGACAACGTCAGACCGCAGAGCGACCATCCTGTGAGAGCAACAGACAGCGCGAACCGGGAGAACGAACGAAATGGGAACATGGCGATTTTCCTTCTTTGTGAGACTACCGAAGCAAGTTAAGGAGCAGTTGTATCCTTTCTGATAGAATGTGCTCAAATCGTGCCAACGGGCATTTTCCGGAATAGGCCATCGGAATCGCACCGATTACAGTGGCCTGTGGTGAGGACGCAGGGCGACTACGCCCATGCGCAGGCGCTCGTATGAAGAGGCGCTGGGGATTGATCGGGCCAGCGGCGACCGTTGAGATAGGCTTAATGACGTTTCGTCCCATCGCGATTCCTTTAGCCGCTGGCAGGATTATCTCTTTCTGCGACCCATAGACTGAAAAGATCCCTCTCCATACGCTTGTATGGAGAGGGATCTCTGTTTTGATGCAGCCCGACAGACAGCCGATTTTATTTGCGGCGACGCTTGGCTGCCATGAAAGAGCCACAGATGCTCAGGCCCGCCAGCAGAGCAAAGGAGCCGGGCTCCGGGGTGCCGGAAGGCGTCGTAGTGAAGCTCTTCGTAGTATACCGCGCGTTCAGCCCCCCTGGACCTCCATTATCGGCCCAAGTAAAGTCTAGCGTATTGACGCCGACGTTATAGTGTCCGGTAGGAATGACAAAGGACGTAAACCCGCCGAAGCCACTACTCGTGATTCCTGTCGCAAAGCCATTGATGAAAATATTCTGGCCGGAATCGTCCGTAGACCAGCCTCCAGCGATATTGACCGAGGCCAGATTGGCATTAGCGGGCAGGGTGAAAGAGGTTCGGTAGGTGAGAGTGTAGAATCCGCCATTGATCGTGCTTCCATCAGAGCCATCTGGCGCGATGTAGTTAGAGTCCGCCGCCGTAACCCAGGCGCCGTTGGGAGACTGTTCGACAAAAACCGAGGTTGAGGCGACGTTGGTGGCAATCTGGGTGTAGTGTAGATCGACAGTGGAAGTGTTGGCCGGTAGAAGTTTAGCCCCACCCGAGTTAACGCCCGTGTTGAAGAGATCGGAGATAACCTGAGCGTGGGAAGCAGTGGACAATAAACCCAGTCCGGTAATGGCTGCCAGCCGCAGAACATTGGTAAAAGAGATGTGCATAGGACCTCATTTCCTGTGAAATTTGCGGAGAACGCGCCGTCAATTGATTACGGCTGACAGCGAAGTCCGCACGTCTACGTTTATACAATATTCGAGAGTGCAAGAATCGTGCCAAATACTCCCCAATGGGCGTTAACATGTTTCTATTTGAAAAAGCCTACACTAGCGAGCAGACTTAAATTCATCAATTGCAGAAGGGGCAGACAGAAACTTTAGTGGTTCATCCGGTAAGTTCTTCGCGGTACGCCTATCGGCCACATGAGATCCGTGACGCTGTAGAATGCTTGGAGAGTTCACGCGCCGTAGATGTCCAGTGTACATTCCGGCGAATTTGAACACTGATTCCGTTTCAAAATGAACACTGAATCGCGTTCAAAATGAACACTGATTCCGTTTCAATCTGAACGGTCTGGAGCGAAGCTACGCGGGTGATATATTATGGCTGTACGGACGG
>JBBRKX010000260.1:0-6790 GCA_038231675.1 Chthonomonadales bacterium
CGGGCGTGCTGCACGATATCTCTTTTGAAGTTCGGGAGGGAGAGGTCCTTGGCCTCGCGGGCCTTGTAGGCGCGGGCAGGACGGAGACCGCGCGTGTTATCTTCGGAGCCGATCCGATAGACAGCGGCACGATCGAAGTGTTTGGAAAGCCCGTGAAGATCCGGTCGCCCCAGGAGGCTATCCGCTATGGCATCGGGCTTGTAACGGAGGATCGCAAACAACAAGGGCTTGTCATGGGCATGGCGGTGCGCGAAAACAACACGCTCGCCAACCTGGGAGCGCTCTCCTCACTCAGTTTCATCCGCCGCCGCGAAGAGCGTACGGTCGCGGAAAAGTATAAGACGAGTCTCGCGATCAAAACACCCAGCATAGAGCAGACGGTTCAGAATCTTTCCGGGGGAAATCAGCAAAAAGTGGTTCTCGCCAAATGGCTATTTACGGGCTCGAGGATTCTGATCTTCGATGAACCGACGCGCGGGATCGATGTCGGCGCGAAGAGCGAAATCTATAAGCTGATGAATGAGCTCGCGGCCGACGGCGTCGCGATTATCATGATTTCGTCGGAACTGCCCGAAATCATGGGAATGAGCGATCGTATCCTCGTGATGCATGAAGGCCGAATCACCGGCGAGCTTCAGCGCGCGGAAGCGACGCAGGAAAAGATCATGCACCTGGCGACGGGCGGGAAGTAAGTCGATCGCTTCAGGTGTCTGGTAATTGGAAGAGACCACGGGGCGCAACGCTCGTGATTTCAGGAGGATCTTTATGGCGGGAGGAATGCAGGGCGGCCGAGGGGGCGGATATGACTATCCGGCGGGAGGTCCTCCCATGCCTCCTCCGGTCCCCATCCGAAAGTCAGGGGCCGGAAACGGATGTCTCATCGCGGGCCTGGTGGGCTGCGGCGGGTTCCTTCTGCTGACGGTCCTGATCGGACTGGTGTCTTATAAAAAGCTGTCGACCTTGATGGCGACCCCAGGGGGCCGCAAAGCGAGCGGCGGTTTCCAAAAGATGATCAGCAGCGCCATTGCCGCGCCCAAATGCGGCCAGAGCCTTGTGCAGATCCGATCCGCCATCCAATCTTATCAAGCCGATCATAAGAATAAATATCCGCCGAGCCTGGATGCTCTTGTACCCGACTATATTGCGAGCAAATCTGTTATTACGGTGGGGGACGCGGACGTAAGACCATCGTACACTCCTCCCAGGGCCGGTCACGCATCCGCCGCGCCGTTGGTCACCTATGACCTGGGGGACAACGCGCTGATAACCACCAGAGAAGCGTCCGTCTCTCAGCAGATCAAAGTCGTTTTACAGCAAGACGGGCACATATTCAATGATCAGATCCAGCGAACGGAGATGTTCCCTCAAAGAGGTCAGGAGTCGCCGTAGGGAGCACAAGAAAACAAAATCTCGTTTACTTTCGACTCGCAGCCTCTCGTGTCCCTTGAAAATGCCCGCCCTGTCCCGACACCATTTGGGAACAAGGCGGGCATTTTTCCGTCTTCCGGTTGATACGCTTAAAAAAAGCGTGAAGTCAGTTTTGCCATCGACCGGGAGGAGAGATGAGTAAGCAGCCCACGCCCTTGCGATTGCCCAACCGCAAGCGGACGCGCATGGCCGTACATGGTGCGATATCGGAAGTCGAGCACGCGGCGCGACCTCGCCTTAGATCCCTTAAAGAGGGCCTTTCCTGGGCTGTGGCGCTCGCGGCCGGCGCAACGGTTGCATATCGAAGCTTCCAGGCGGCCCGCCAGACGGGGAGCGATGCGGCGGCCTCGGCGGAGGCAGATCTCGAGGCGGAGCGTTTGCGTCATGCTTTCGGAGAAGCAACTGCAACTCGGATGGCGTCTAAAGCGAACTCCGCCTCGACAAAACCCTCCGGCACAAAGGGAAACGGCAAAGATGCGGATGTTTCGAGCGGCACACGTTCTACATCCGCCAAAGTCGATGGAGGGTTTGCTTCGCTTGCAAAAGAGTTGTATGCAAGGTTCAATACGGATCAAGGGCCGGTACAGGCTGCCGCGCTGTCTTTCTACGCAATGCTTTCGCTCGTCCCGATCTTGCTATTCGCACTCGCCGCGCTGGGCTTCGTGATCAAAAGCCCGGAGCAGGCCGCCAACTACGTTCACGATGTGGTGACGCATTTGCTGCCTGGAGAGGCAGCATCAAAGGCCGCTGACCAGTTTATTCAGCAGACGAACATCGTGGGATCGGCGCAGGGACTGATGCGTGGCAAGTGGTGGGCGATTCTCATTGGACTTCCCCCCTTGCTATGGTCCGCTATCTCTCTGTTTGTCACCGCCGCAGGGGCCATGAACGCGGCATGGGAAACTCAGGAGAAGCGCGGTTTTATCAAGCTCAGGCTTGTTGCTCTGGGAGTGTTCTTAGGTGCCGGTCTGCTCTTCGCGCTTTCGCTGCTGCCTACCTCCGGACCGGATTTCATTCAGCGTCTGCACATACCCTGGCTGGGTCTGCCGAAGCATCCGCCTTTTTTGATCGCTACCTTGATGCAGATCGGGTTCGAACTTCTCGCCTGGGCGATCGACATCGCCATGTTCGTCCTGATCTATCGTTTTCTGCCGGACGCTCCTGTCTCGTGGAAATCCGCCGCTACCGGCGGAGCGGTGGCTGGTCTCCTCTGGGAGATCTTCAAGAAGGCCTTTACGGTCTATTTGGCCCACTTCGGCAACTTCAATAAGCTTTATGGCGCGTTGGGAGGGGTGTTCTTGCTGGTCACATGGATCTACTATTCCTGTATGGTCCTGCTGGTGGGCGCGATTGTCTGCAAGATGTACCATGAACATAAGGAAGAAGGAGGCGTGGCGCGCAAAGCGACGTGACATCGAAGGAATGTATGCGCGGACCAGTAGAGATTTCTCTCTACTGGCGGCGATCGAACCGACGTATCAGCATCGAAGATTCTCTTGCCCTGAGCATAGCGATGGTTCTCTTGCCCTGTCGGAGCCGGCGCATTTCATGAGAAATATCCTGCATCGTACGCATCAGGGTCGCTTCGCATTCCATCAACAGTCGGCGCGTATCGAGCGCGATTTGCACGGTGTCTCCCGGCGCAATAGGCAGATCCGCGCTCAGATCATTCCAATGGGCAAGCGATGGCGCGAGGAGGGAAGACGCTTGACTGATGACTGCGAGGTCTTTTCGCCCAATGGCATCTCGGATTTCGCAGGCAAGTTGGTATAGCCGGAGCAATGCGCGAAGGGCGTCCGGCGGCAGACTGGGATTACGGGCAGCGATCTTATCTGCTTCTTCCGTTGTATACGCTGTCCGTTCGTTATGCACTGCGATCCCCCAATCGAGACACCTGGGGGCCCGTGGGCGGAGGCGGCATAAGGGCGGACTTTATTGGCGCCCTTTGCGGTAATGGCTGGCGCACGGCGGATAGAGCGGCTGCAGCCATTAGTGGCGTTGGCGCAACGTCCGGTTTTGCAGGAGGCGCGGCGGCAACCGCGAGCGTGGTTTGTGCAGAGCCGGAATCGATCGCTACCCACCCTTCTCGCAAATCCCGCAGCATGGTCAGCACGGTTTCGACCGGCTTGGGACGGTCGTACAAATTGGCCGAAACAAGCTGTTCCAGCATAAACGCATAAACACGGGCCAGATTCTCCGCGACGTCGCCGCCTTCCTTTTGATTTAATGCGCTCATGAATTCTCCGATGATCTTCTGCACCCGAATCAAGTAGGTATTCTGAGCCTCGAAATTATGCTCCCGCATCGCTTCAAGCCCGAGGGTGCAGAACCGGATCGCTCCATCATAAAGCATGACAACCAGACGCGTCGGGCTCGCGGTCTCAATCTGAACTCGCCGATATTCTTCCTGAGCGCGCCGATTGATGGCGGGCTTGCTCACAATGGCCGCTTTGGTTTGCGGCATGAAAGAGGATGGTTCCGGAGTTGATCTAGCCATGGTCATAGAGAAAAATACCTCTTAAAGAAGGAGTTGCCGACAATAAATCCATGCATGCGTTGTGGTCGATGAACCGGTCGGGCCGGCAGTAAAACCGCTGCTACCGGATAAGATTATTTGCCGGTTGCAGATGCGCTGCCGGCGCCAATCGATCCGGCGCTGGAGATGTTCGCTCCAAGAGAGGAAAGGCCTGCCGCGCCGGACTTTATATTTGCTACTGCTACTTCCATCGCGGTGAACTGCGCCCGCCATGTCTCCTGGTCGGCGGTAACCTGGGTTTCTATGCTCGCGATATTGGCCTGCAGGTCCGTGACGTTGGTCCCTTGCCCATTGATGCCGGTCGTAAGCGCTCCATTATAAGGATCCGTTTGCGCTGAAATGTAGTTCTTGGTCTGGTCCGCGATACCGCTGGAAAAATTTACGGTTCCATACGTGCCCGCCGTCGCCGCAGTAACGCGCAGCTGAAGTCCCAGGGCCTGTCCATTGGTCGCGGGAGTGGCGCCCAGAAGAGAACCCGTCAGAAACTGGCCCACTCCGCTTGCCGCTTCGCCATTGATGGTGCCGGCGACATCCAATCCTTTTATGTCTAGAATGCCGGTCCCGATCCCAGAGCTTGTGGGACCGGCGGGGATAGAGGAAGTAATGGCAAATTCCGCACTGCTTCCATATTGTTTGGAAAGGATCTGGAGCGCGTTGGTATTGGGATCGATCGATGCGGAAAGAAGCGAACTAAGAACGCTGTCCCCATTGATTAGTGACACGATATCCGAAGGGCTGCTGCCCGCATGCAGAGTGATCGTGTGCCCGGAAAGAGGCGCGGCGCCAGATGTTCCGAGTATGACCCCTCCGAATGTAATGGCTTCGTCCTGCCCCAGACTCCCTGGTAACGCGGTAGGCACGGTGGTCGTCCCGGAGTACGTATAGGTGCCGGTTGACGTGTTCTGTGTAATCAAGGTTGCCTGAGTCGCCGGCTGCGTAACCGCAACCGTATATCCGCTCGGCGGACTTGGCTTTGTGTTCGCGCTCGAGCTGACGAACTGTACGGTGGGATCGCTGGTGGTGCCGTAAGCTTGAAAGAGCTGTGCGACGCCGGATAGATTGCTCGCCAATGCGCTTGCAAGCTTCGTGCTGTCTATGTTCAGGTGGTTGCCCTGGTCCAGCGTGATCCCGACCTGAGAGAACAGGCTCAGGTTGGCGGGAGTTCCCGTGACGGGCGCAGTCGCCTGGGACGTCAAAGAGTCAACGATATTTTCCGCGACCGGGTCTCCGAACAGGGGGCCCGTCGCTCCGGTGGACGAGTCGTACTGGGAGTATTTACTGACCAGATCGATGGTGTCGTTGAAGGATTTGACGAAGGCTTCGATATTTGATGTGATCGTTTTCGTATCGCTCGCAATCGTGAAATTTGTGGTGGCGCCCCCGTCTTTCAACAGATTGATGGTCACCCCCTGGATCGCGTCGGTGAAGGTGTTGGAAGATCGAGTGGCCGGCAGGTTATCGATCGTAAACTGTGCGTCCTGAGCGGCGGTCAGCGTCTGGGCGGCGGGCACATTTTTTTGGAGCACCCCGAGATTCGCCAGAACATTATTATTGTCGACAAGGCTGGCGGCTCCCGTCACGCCATTCAATTGCAGCTGCTGTTTGGGGGTCTGTGTGATCGGATCGGTCACGCTGACAACCTGTGCCACGTTGCTTCCGAACGCCAGGTTGATGTCAGTCGCGATGCCGCTCAAGGACTTGTTTAGATCGATGCTGACCGCCCTCGTCACATTCGCTCCGGAGGCATTCGAAGTGATCGATACGCTTCCTACCGCGGGGGCCGTCTGTCCCTCGAGGGTGCCGACGCTTGTGGCGCTGTCGCTAAAAAGGCCCGAACCCACGATGGAAGCGCTGACCTGATGACTTATGGTCGCCGGCGTTGCGTCGAAAACGCCCAGGGTGCCGGCAAGGAAAGAATTTCCTGCCGTGTCCGATAGACTGATCTGTCCCTGCAGGCCGGAATTGGTGCTTCCGAAAGTAAGGTAAAACTGGTTTTGAGAAGGGGCGATAATGGAAGCGTTCACACCCGGCTGGGCTGCGTTGATGTTGGCGGCCAGCGTTTGCAGACTATCGCCGGCTTTGACATTGATCGCCTTACCGTTTACAACGATCTGGCCGGCAAACCCGAGCGGAGCGGTCTGGCTGGGTTGCGCCGTGGTGCTGATGCGCTGGGCTTGCGCCAGGCGCGTAACGGTGATCGCATGCGTTCCCGGCTGCGCTCCAGTCTGGACCGATGTCGTGGCGACGGTGGGGTCGCTGCTGGTGGCGCCCACCAGATTGAAGGCGCGCAGCGCATCCAGATTGTTGGTGACGCCCTGAAACCCAATCAGCTGTGCGCTGATCGTGGTGTAAGCGGTCTGCTGGGCCTGAAGCACCGTTACTTCGGTCTTCAAGATGGCTTCGGGCTGCCGCTCCGCCGCCGCAAGGGATGAAATAATCGAATTCGTATCGATCCCGGTGCTCAGTCCGGCAAAGTTAACTCCACTAGAGCTCATATTGGGTCTCCCACAGGATCGACGGTATGAAAATGCTACAAAAGATAATCGGTTGAAACGAAAGATTTCGGTAGACAGTAGAGTCGCTGTGCTCTACTGTCTACCGTAAGCCATCAGGCTTAGTGTAGGAGCGAAAGGACCTGCTGCGGGTTGGTGTTCGCCTGCGCCAACACCGACTGCGCCGCCTGAGCGATGATCTGGTTCTTTGTCAGAGCGACGACTTCCGTCGCAACGTTGGTGTCGCGGATCTGGCTCTCCGAAGCCGACAGGTGCTCCACGCCGACGCCGAGGTAGCGCACGGTGCTCGCAAGCGTGTTGGCCTGGAAAGCGC
>JBBRKX010000261.1:0-6780 GCA_038231675.1 Chthonomonadales bacterium
GGAGGAGACAACAGACCGTTTTAATGGTCATGTTCTCTCTCGAGAGTTTGAGGGGCTATCCTTTTTAGAACGTCAAAAACGTGTCTTTACTATCCTCCGTCGCACGCTTGGGCCGGAAGCGCAGTCTATCTCGATGCTGTTTACCTACACACCTGAGGAATACGAGTTGTTACAGGCGGCATGAAATGGGACAGCCGATTGCATCAAGCTACGGCGGCTTAAGGTGATCACCAGCGGTTAAAACCGCGCCTACAAGTGCACGAAGTCCGCCTACGCGGACTCCAGTTGAAATCAGGTCTTGTTTGCCGGAGATTTTACCAGACGCCATGTGGGAGAAGACGGTCACTCTTACCGAAGCCATAATCACCGCCCAATCACCAGTCCGCGCAGGCGGACTTACTGCCTTTCCAGGCGCGGTTTTAACCGCTGGCCGTATCTTGCATGTGGCACATCGTGGACAGTCCTGTTGCGGTGCGTTGGATTCGCACCGAAGAAATAGAGGCCGCATTCTCGACTTTCGGTTTTTCAGCGTGAGAAATAGGGCTGAACGCAGATGCGCTTCGCATCGACTTGAAAGCAAGGTAGAACTTTTCACATGTCCAACGGTTCCTCTCAACTGGTCCAGAAGCTCTGGAATTACTGCAACGTTCTGCGGGACGATGGCCTTTCCTACGGCGATTATCTGCAGCAACTGACCAACCTGCTGTTCCTAAAGATGGCGCATGAGCGCACCCTGCCGCCGTGGAACCGCGCGTCGGCCGTGCCGGACGGGTACGATTGGCCCTCGCTGCTTGCGCGGGATGGCGATGACCTGGAAGTCCACTACCGTCATCTGCTGGAGGAACTGGGCAAGAAGACGGGTGAGTCTGGACATCTTCTGGCTGCGCGATGAGAGCCTGGAAGACAGCGCGAACCTGCCGGAGCCGGACGTGCTGGCCGCTGAAATCATGGAAGACCTTCAGACCGCGCTGGAACAGTTCGCTCTTATCGCCGGCGACTTGGAGGCTGTCCGCACGTAGACGGACCGGACAGTAGATACCGAAGAGCAACGCTTTTGTTGTGAACTGTACATGCAGATCGATGCGTCTTATAAAGCAAAGGAAGATCTGCACTCTATGAAACACTACTTTTTTGCTGTGATAGCCGTCCTTGCAATTGTCGGATTGGGGCAGGGCACCGTGGGCGCGGAGGTTATCCCTTTGCATGCCCTAGACCTCGGGCGCGTTGCCAGCATCGCGCGAGCTCCCCGGTTCAGTGATCAACCCCGCGCCTCGGGGAACCATGTAACTGCGGGGTCACGCCAGAAGTCAGGCGACGCGCCGAGACTGGCTGCCTGTCCGACGCCTCTGGTGAACTACCGGATGGCTTTGCGTCTTGTACAGTATCATGTGGGCCAGAAAGGCGAATGTGTCGAAACCGTAGTCACGGCTCCTGCCATAACCACCGTGGATGGGTGCGCCGCAACGACTACAGTGTTGTTCAGCCCGGGCGGATATAGCATCCAGGCCACACCCTGTAAAGTCAATGATAAGACGGTGAAGATGACAGCCGAAGTAAAAGCGCTGGGCGAAAAGGGGGAAACCGTTTGCTTCGGCAAGAACATGCGCACCATAAAACTAGGGCAGACCATTCGCATTGTGGGAATGACGGAAGCACCGGACAAGCGGATCCGTAATGTGGCGCAGCAAGGCGCCATTGTAAGGAATGCCGGCGAGTACACAGGCTACTATCTGGACGCGAAGGTAACGGTACAGGCGCCTGCCCCGCACGAAAAGTGACCGGCGCACTCACTCCATAGGCCTTCCCGTGGAACTGGGAGAGAGCTTATCTCCACCGCTCTGCCATAGAATCCGAAACAATGATCATCCATCTCAACGGTTGGACCGGAGCGGGGAAGAAGACTATAGGCGCGGCGCTTGCGCAACAGATTGGCGCTCGGTTCATCCACAACCATCTTTTGCATGATGTCGCCATCGTATGCGCGGGACTGCAAACCGAGGCGCGGTGGACGCTCTATGAGAAGGTGCGGCAGGCTGCTTACGACTCACTCGCCTCACAGCCGCAATCGGACATGTTTGTCATGACGAATGCGCTCTGCCGGGATGCCCCCCGGGAGCAGCAAGCGTGGGCGCATGGGGTGGAGTTGGCGATAGCGCGGCATGTTCCGCTGGTTCCCATTGTGCTGCAGGTGGACCTGCAAGAGAACCTGCGAAGGCTCCAGAGTGCGGAGCGTGTCGGTAAAAAGCTGACCGACCCCGCCGAGCTTGAGAGCTATCTTGCCACAGACACACTGCAGTTTCCGGATGTGCCCGGATCGCTGCTGTTGAATGTTACCCACCTTTCGGCAGAATCTGCGGCAGAGAAAATCGCCGCCCACATCCATGCAATCCGCACTCTCCTGCGTCCTGCTACGAAAAGGCACTTGCAGATGCGCTTGTAAATGCGGTCTGTCAGGTTACACACTGCCCGTCGAATGGACATCTTACGGCATGGCCTTGTATATCGCCTGAACGTCGATTCGCTGTGACGTGTTCGCTCCCTACCAATGGAAAGAGCCCTCTTCCCCGCAACTACGGGGAAGAGGGCTCTTGAATGTGTAAGGAATGAGCCCGAAAGTTGTTACTTTGGACCTGGATGCGCTCCAGGCAGCGTGGCGATGTAGCCATGCGTGATGCCTAAGCCGTCTATATACTCGCCTACGAATTGGTTGCCGTTATTCACCGTGTCGACGGTCGAGCCGATCACCGCGCCCGGTACATCGACCACACGGTATTTTCCCCATGTATAGATAAAGCCATGTATGACCATATCAAAGGTGTAAAAGAAACCGTTCACTTGCAGACGATTGTTGATGCCGATCGCCTCGGTCAATGCGCTGCCGGGCGGATTGATCTGAAACTGTTGATGGCCCCAGACCATCAGCCCGTGGAGCAAAGGGTACTGATTCGGAACGCCTGTGCCGTAGCCACCGGACTCGATGCCGATGTCGTTGATATCGGTAAGGCCGGATCCGCCGAAAAAGCCCGGCACCTTGCCCGCGCCATTCGCGGTGAATGCGGTGAAGTGACCGCCCAAGTACCGAAAGCCATGTCCTACGCCGTTCTTGTCGGCATATTGTCCGACGATATCGCCTCGATCATTCAGACCATAAACGGAGGTTCCCAGGCCGTTTCCCAGTTCGAAACGGACCCCGACTGTCTGCGCGGCATCGGGAACATCGATGGGAATGTACTGCTCCGGCATCCCCGGCGACGCAGCGGGCAGGCGCACGAATCCATGTTGGAAGCCGCTTGTGTCGAAGTAGGTGCCCACGATGACACCATGGTTGTTGATGCGGAATGCGTAGGTCTGCACGGCGCCGGGATAATCGATGGGCGTGTACTGGTCGCTTCCGACCTGCCCCAGGAAGCCATGCACATTCAGGTTACTGTCGTCATAGATTCCGACGAACTGGTTCATGTCGTTGATGCCGTTGATCGACGTCTGCGTGGTCGCGCCGGCATGATCGATGGTGACATACGTGATCGTGTTCCCGCCTCCGCCGACCACCGTAATGCCCTGAGCACGGGGGGACGGCAGCAGGGCGGCGACGCCAGCCACAAGAGTGAAAAGGTACTGCAAAGCACGGGGGAATGCGGAACGTGGCATAGGATAGACCTCCGTTGGTGTCAACACATGCGGTGTGCATGAATACAGTTGCGCGCTCATTATAGCGTTTATCTATTCGTTTGTCCGGCAAACATCTCCTATCGGAGCAAAATAAATTGTCAGCCAGTATGCCCCTGCGATAGGGCATGAAACTTTCCGGTCTCTTCTGCTGTCAGCTTCCCGGAAGTCGCAACGACTTAGCAAATGTCCGGGCTCGAACGACAGGGTTTGAGACGCCTTCGAAATCCGAAGGCGTGCCGGAAAGGGAGTGGCAAGATGAGCCTGAAGTGGCAGTGTAAATGGAACGCCGAGGGGAAGTATTACGATTTGACCAAGGGCGTGAAAGTGCCCGTGCGCCTCTTCCTGTCTGAAAAGCTCTTTCAAGAGGCCGAAGAAGAATTGTTTCGGCAGATCGTGGCCGCGACGGAGTTTCCAGGGGTGCAAGACGTGGTGATCACGCCGGACGTTCATACGGGCTATGTGGTGCCGGTGGGTTGCGTCATGGCGACGAATGGAACGCTCTGCCAGGCTCCGGTCGGCTTTGATATCGGATGCGGGATGATGGCGTTTCGCTCCACCGTCAGCATGGGCAAAGGCAGGGAAGAGAAGCTGCGCCAGCGGTTTTCCGAAGACGTGATGGGTCGGGTCGGGATGGGCGCGGGGCATGGCGGGGGAATCGCGATGGACGAGAAGCGTTTCAACGAAATCATGCGTCATGGCGCGAGCGCGCTGGGCTTCCATCGCGAAAATTCCGAGCGCGATTTTATTCCCGTGGACGATAACTGGGACATCCCGAAGAAGCCGGTGCAGCGCGGCATCAGCCAACTGGGAAGCCTGGGCGGGGGAAACCACTTTATCGAACTGCAGCACGACCAGAACGGGCATCTCTGGGTGATGGTGCACACGGGGTCACGCGGGTTTGGACACGGACTGGCGACCTACTTCATCCAGGAAGGGAAAGAGTACCTCAAGAAGCAGGGGATCGACGTTCGGGGCGGGGCCGAAGCCGTCTATTTCGAGCCGGACACGCCGCTCTATAAGGGCTATAAGAACGCGGTGGCCGCCGGAGGGAACTTCGCCATCGCCAACCGCCTTTTGATCTGGAAGAGCGTAGGCGAGGTGTTCGAGAAGACCTTTGGCCAGGAGCCGGAGTTCGTCTACGAGATCAGCCACAACCTGGTGCAGGAAGAGGAAGTGCCGAGCCTTGGTGGCAAGGCATGGATCCACCGTAAGGGCGCGACGCGCGCCTTTCCGGCCGGTCACCCGATGCTGAAAGGGACGAAGTGGGAAAAGACGGGCCATCCGATCCTTATTCCCGGCAGCATGGGAGATACGAGCTATATCCTGTATGCGGAGCCGGGAGCCGCCAAGAGCCTGTACTCCGTCAACCATGGTTGCGGCCGCAGGCTGTCGCGCAGCGCCGCCAAGCGGACGATCACACAGAAGCAGGCGAATGAGCAGATGAAGCGACTGGACGTGATGGTGAACGCGGGCCGCAACGTGCCGATCGATGAATCACCGGACTGTTACAAGTCGGCGAAAGAGGTCATCGACTCGGTGGTGCAGGCGGGGCTTGCCCGCATCGCGTACACCCTCACTCCGATGGCGTCGCTCAAGGGCGTCGACTGAAGGGGCGTCAGGATGTGCTCACCGATGATGTGTCGGATGGCTCGGAAGCGAGCGTGAAAATAGACGTGCTTCCGCACCGTCAAACGCGGAACAATTGCGCGCTTCCTGCCGTCATTACGGGAGACTTCGACCGGGCATGCCAGTCCAGATGCTGGCGGCCCGGCAAGTTCTCTATTGCCTGAGTTCGGCCGCTTATGGAATAATGTTTTCGTGCTTGCGGAATCCCTGTCACCATTCGAGCGAGGAAACCGTAAATACACACGTCAGCTGGTTAAGAAGCGGGCAAACAAGGAACGTGTGGCCCGAAAATAAAGCAGCGTTCTAGATATTCTTCCGCGCCGAAGAGCGCGGAATGGCATGCGATTCGCGATGAACCGCACATTAAACAAGGAGCGAAACAATGAGCAGTGACAATCTGGGCAGCAATCTGGTTTACTTCCTGCTTGGCGCGGCGACAGGCGCCGCTATCGCGTTGCTATATGCACCGCAAGAGGGCGAAGAGACTCGTCGCATCATCGGCGAAAAGGCCAGCGAATATAAAGACAAGGCGTCCGATCTGACCACGAACGTTACGCAGCAGGCGAAGGACAAGTTCAGCCAGGCTTCGGACAAGATCAGCCAGGTAACGAGCCAGGTCTCGGATAAGGCGCAGGATCTTTTGAACCGTGGGCAAGCCGCCGCGCATGACGGCATCGACAAAGCCGCCGATAAAGCACACACCGGGGTTAATAGCGTTTCCTGACCGGTTTGCATGGGTGCTGATCCCGTTGGTCCGCGCTGCCCTTTCGAGAAAGAGGTTGCTGGACCCCAGGGACGTTGGCGATGAAGTTCCTATGTTTGAGCGCGTCCGGCCCTGGATTCCATGGCTGGACGCGCTTTTACGCACGCGCGTCGATGTAGTCGATTGCGGAAACATCGCGATTATCCCTGCCGTCGTGTTCAGAACCATGAAATTTTATCTGAGATTAAGAAAGGGAAAAACGATGCCCCGTTTTAATGACACAGCCAATCGCTCTTTTGGCCTGCGAGGCGCCGTGCGTTTTCTTGCCGGATCCATGGCGCTCGCCGGACTGCTGACCGTGGGCCTTGGGGCTCAAGCGGACGATTACCACGATGGTCAGGTCGCGGTGGGCGGAGTAGAAGTCCTGACGATCCGGTTTCCCGCCGGCAAAATGACGATCAAGCAGCGCGCCGATGCCGTCACCGATCGATTGACCAATATCCTGTCGGATCCACATTTGAAGGCGGCCGACATTGTCGCCGTGGCATTGGGCAAAACGGCGGCGAAGATTATGGTGAAAGATCAATTGCTGATTACGGTCGATCAGCAAACGGCCAAAGCGAACCAGTCGAAACCGATCGATCTCGCATGGTCCTGGGTCGCGCATTTACGCAAGGTGCTGCCGACATTGAATGTAAAGCCAAACCCCAGCAATGGCGAAACCGGCGATACCAAATAGAGTGGCTTGACCGCTCGATGAACCCGCTCCCAATCATTCAAAC
>JBBRKX010000262.1:0-6776 GCA_038231675.1 Chthonomonadales bacterium
CGTGCGCAGCGACCTGGGACTTTATCGGCGTACTCAGGCGAAAGCAACCGCCTTTTCTCTGGCGCGCTACTTCAATGAAGTGCTGGGCACTACACCGACAAATATTGCCCGGTACGCGGTCTGAAAACTAGCACAACTCGTATTCTTAAAAAGATTATCCCGGCGAAAACGTACATACTATTATAGGTTGACGTCACTCTCCGGCAGGGTCACACCAGGGGAAATGGTTATGAAGCGATGTGGAAACGGTCAGGGCATGTGCGTAACCGCCCTGGTGATACTGGCTATTACGGTCTTCGGACTCAGTGATATCTCGTCGTGCCTGGCTGCTCTCCCGCGTATCCCGGCGCTGCAATGGGAACAGCGCTCGGATTGGATCAATGTCCGGTCGGGCATTGTCCCGGCCGCAATGGGAGATGGCAAGGCCGACGATACACCCGCCATCCAGAAAGCGCTAGATCGAAGCCAGGATGGCGCTTGCCTCTACTTTCCGCCGGGGATCTATCGTCTCACGGCCACGTTGTCGGTCAGGAATGCAAACGGAGCACGGTGGATCGGCGGACTGCTGATCGGGTGCGGCCGCGACACCCGATTCGTCTGGGATGGTCCTGCCGGTGGCACGATGTTTCTGGTGGACGGCATTGCCTACACGCGTCTCATCGGCATGGAACTGGACGGACGGGGCAAGGCCGCAATCGGTCTCCACTATAAGGCCGCGCAGGGTTTCCAGACCGAGGTCACGCATCGTGATCTTGCGTTTCGGGGCCTTACGGATGCGGCGGTTTTAGAGGACCACGCGAACAGTGAGCAGGCGCTGGCGGAAACGACGTTTGAGAACTGCCTGTTTGAAGATTGCGGACGCGCGGTGGCTTTCCTCCAATTTAACGATTACGACTATACCTTCGACGGGTGCGAGTTCCAGCGCTGTGGGGTCGCCCTGGATTGCGCGCACGGCAACTTCTACGTTCGGGACTGCCACTTCGAGGGCAGTCGGATCGTGGACATTCGCGACGGATCCGAACATAGCAGTTCCGTGCGACGCTGCACGTCCACGGGTTCGAACGCGTTCCTGTCCAGGACAACGACCGTCGCTCCGATCACGATTCAGGATTGCCGTGTGGACGGATGGAAGAACCCGGACGGCGCTATTCTGCTTTCCCGCCCTCCGACCCTGCTGTTCGATTGTGTCTTTACCCACCCGCCGCAAGGCCCACAGGGCATCGGCATGGCGCCCGTGCGCGCGCACAGCGACGGCCAGCGCGTGATCGTCTCGGACAATCAGGTACTCGGCGCTCCCAGCCTCTTCCAGCCGACACCCCATCCGCTCCTATTCACGGTTCCGAATGGTCGACGCAAAGGCATGATCATTGCTGCCAGTCAGACTTTTCTGCAAAATGCGGTCCGGTTTCCGCATCGGGTATTCGACGCGCGGCGCGACTTTGCGGCCAGAGGTGACGGAGTCACCGATGATACGGCGGCTCTTCAGAAAACGATCGATGCCGCGGCCACCGCCGCCTCGGATGCGATCGCCTACCTGCCAGCCGGGACCTATGCGGTGACGCGCACGCTGCATATTACGGGCCATGATTACTTTGTGGGCGGCAGCGGATGGAGCACGCGCCTGGTATGGAAAGGGCCGGAGGGCGGCGTAATGATGGAGGTGCGCGATCCGCTGCACGTCGTTCTGCAAGACATGATGATCGGCAGTCACGATGCCGGGGCCATGAACAACGGGCTCGACGTCCATCAGAAAGGCTCCGGCAAGCGGTCCCACATGACCTACGATGGCGTGTATGTCTATGGGATGTACCAGAAACAGCCGGAGCGTAAGGGCCTACAGTTCACCGGTCTGGGCGCGAAGGATGTGGTCGTGATGCCGCATGTGCAGGGCAACCTGCGCTTTGTGGATTGCGGCGAGGCGACGATCCTGGCCAACTGCACCTATGAAGGCTCGATCGTGGTTCAGGGCAAAGCGAAAGGGCGCGGTGGCTTACTCGGCTTTCAAACGCGACTGGCGACCGCCGTGACGTATGGCCTGTATCTGCGGGACAACCAGAGCATTGTGATGAGCGATATGTACACCGAAAGCGCGGACAATGGGTTCTTCTTTGAGGGCGCTCCGAACGATCCTCCTGGTCGGGCCACCATTCAGGGCGCCAAAGTACACTTCTTTACGAGCGACGACCCCGCCAAAAACACCGCATTCAACATCCATGGTTACCATGGGGACATCTTCTTCGGGCCCGATCAGTTCTATGGAGAGCCCAAAAAGACGCGCATTCGACAGGAAGGCGCGGGGCCGCTGGAGTTGTTCTTTCTTGGCTGCAGTTGGTACGGCCCCAGACCGGATATCCTGATGAGTCCCTCTGCCCGACACGCTTTCATAGCAAACGAATCTTACGGCGCCGGGCCGAACGGAGAGCCGCCGCAGGACGAGGCGTTCACATCAGAAGCAACAACCGACGCAATGCTTGCCCCTATCAGCCGCGCCCTCGACGATCTTCGCCGTCTGGGAGAATGGGACATGAAACTGAATCATCCCCAACTGTCGCCTGTCCATACCGCGCAATGACGTGCGTCAATGGATTCCTACGATATTGAATGCGAGTTTGACAAAATTTTTCGGGAAGAATTATGAGAAAAACCTTTGGGATGAACAAGCATCAGAAGCTGGTGCATAAGAAGGGTGAGCCGCAGGTCAGTAAAGAGCAGGTGGCGGAACTGCTGGTCATGGCGGAGAGTGAGGACGCGGCAGACCGGCTCGTCGCTGCGGAAAACCTGTGTCCCTGTCATGTCAAAACGCGCATTCCGGCTGTCTGGGAAGCCTTATACCGCATGATGGAGGATACGGATGCTCGCGTACGGCACGCGGCCTGGCATACCATCGAAGATGGCGGCAAGCCCGGCGACGAGGCCAGCGTGGCGTTGCTGGAAAGGCTGTATCAGGCGGAAAAAGACCCGAAGATAAAGCGCTTCGCGGACCAGACGCTGAATAAAGTCCTCGGACGGGAACGCAATAAGGATATGGCGCTACTATGGGTGGCGGCGCGTCCGGAAATCAAAGTGCGCGGTAAATGTGACTTTTGCGCTGCGACCCATGTGTTTGTGACACGGGACTTGCAAACGATGATTCCGGACGGAAGCAGTGTCCGAGCCGCCCTGATGTGCGAAAAATGCGCGGAGCCTGCCGCCGCAAAAAGGGGCTGATCCGTATGGTTGCGGTCGTGCGGATCATTCGTATTTACGGAAGGGCGAAGGCGTAGTAGGCATCGCCGGATTTCGTGCGGAGCTTTCCTCCACCGCCGGCCGCGATCACCACATACTGCCTTCCATTCACCATATACGTGGAAGGCGTGGCGTAGCCTCCCGTTTCCAGCTTGAAGTCCCAGAGGAGTTGCCCGGTGGACTTATCGAAGGCGTGAAACTTCTCGTCCTTGGTGCCACCGATAAAGACCAGCCCTCCTGCCGTGACGATCGTTCCGCCGAAGTTTTCCGTGCCCGTCTGCGGCACGCCCTTTGCCCGAAGTTCGGCATACTCTCCCAGCGGCACTCTCCATGCAAACTTCCCGGTATTCAGGTCGATCGCCGTCAGGCTGCCCCAGGGAGGCTTGATGGCGGGGTAGCCTTCGGCATCATTGAAATAGGTGTAGCCCTGGAAGTCGTACCAGCCGTTGCCGTTGGGCTTGATGGAAGAGATGTAGGGCACATTGTTCGTGTTGATATAGAGGAGGTTGGTCGTCGGGTCGAAGGATGCGCCGCTCCAGGTCGCGCCGCCATGGAAACCTGGCGCGACCACCGTGCCCTCCACGGATGGCGTCACATAGGGCTGGCCATGACGCAGACCCTGAAGCTGCTTCATTACATAGGCGTGCGCTTCCGGCGAAATATCGGTGATTTGATCGTCCGTGAAGCTTTGAGTTGAGAGCGATGCCGGCAGCACGGGCTCCGGCTGCGTCTCCCATGCTAGTTCCCCGGGAATATCCGACGGAGTGGCCGGGACTTCTCGAATGGGATACAGCGGTTTGCCGGTCAGACGGTCGAAAAGGAAGATAAAGCCGGTCTTCGTCGGCTGCGCCACCGCTTCAATCGTTTTGCCGTCCCTCTGGATCGTGCAAACCACGGGCGGACACGGGTTGTCATGGTCCCAGAGGTCGTGATGCACCTCCTGAAAGTGCCAGATCCGCTGGCCGGTATGGGCGTCCAATGCAAGCGTGCAGTTGGCGAAGAGGTTGGAGCCGAGGCGGTCCTTGCCGTAAAAGTCCGAGGCGGCCGAGCCCGTTCCGCAAAAGACGATGCCATGCGCGGTGTCCACCGTAAATCCGGACCATGGGTTGACTCCCGGCCGCTCCTTCCAGCTATCGCCTTCCCAGCTTTCGTGTGCGAACTCGCCCGGTCGCGGCACGGTGTGGAAACGCCATGCTTCCTTTCCGGTACGAACGTCGAAGGCGCGGACATCGCCAGGAGCTCCTGGGCCGCCCTCGCTGCTCAGGAAGCCAAGGATGATCTTGTCCTCGAAGAGGGCCGGCGCGGAGGTGGAGCCGTAGCCGAACCGGGAGATATCCCGCTCGATTCCGGCGCGCAGATCGACGATTCCGTTTGTCCCGAAGTCAGGATCCAGCTTGCCTGTCCGCGCGTTGAGGGAATACAGCATGCCGTCGGTAAAGGAGACCACCACGCGCCTCTGCCCGCCGGCTTTGCCGTCCGACCAGTACGCGACCCCGCGATTGACGCCGCCCGCGTGCGCATCGAACCGCCAGATCTCTTTTCCGGTCGCCGCGTTAAGCGCCACGACGTTTAGCTTGACGGTCGTAAGATACATCACGCCTTCGATCACGACGGGCGTGCATTCGATAGTCGTGCCCGCCTCCGCCGCATCGCCTCCGTGATAGATCCAGGCGACCTTCAATTTCTTGACATTGGCGCGATCAATCTGTTTCAGCGTCGAATACCGCATTCCGCCCCGGTCGTTGCCGACATTCGCCCAATCCACCGAATCGTTCGCGCGTACAACCGGCCACGAGACAAATTTTCGCGGCGCGGACGATCCCGACCCTGATGGGACCGGCACAAGGTTTTGCGCCAGCGCAAAGTTGCGAAGGGCAGACGAATCCGCGAAGCGCCCCATCGCATCCAGCCGGTCGAAATGCCAGAGCCCTATCGTGCTCTTGTCCGCCTGCAACGGCGCGGTGGGAACTTCGGTGATTTCCCTTATGACGCTCGAGATACGCACCTCATCGATAAGTCCATCACACCCGATGTTTTGCGGCGGATAGCCTCCGAACCAGAGCGGACCGATTGCGGGAGTGACATGGGCCGCCCCAATGGCCTGATCCAGCACGCTCTTTCCATCCACGAAGAGATGGATACGGCCCGGCAAAAACGTCATGGCAAGGCAGTGCCACTGTCCATCTACGATGCCGATGCCGGAGTCCATCAGGGGCGGGCTGACGCCAGGCAGGAAAGCGCAGAATGTCCCGCTTCCACTATTCGCGTAGAGTTCCCAATGCTTCTGCGATTCCTTCGCGCTGTTCGCAACCAACACATTAAAGCTGGATTTACTGTTCAGTTTCGCCCAGCACTCCACCGTCAGCGGGGGCTCCTGGTAAGCTGCCTTGCCCTTAGCCGCGTATGCGCTCCCGCGTGCATCCAGCGCCCCGCCGAAACGCCCAGCCGGATCCACGGTATTGCTTCCGCTCGCGAACACACAGGCGCAGAGACAAACGAGCACGGTAAGCACGTTTAAAATTATTTTGATGTTACGATCTTGCTTCAATGAAGTCGAACTCCTTGATTCACGGGGAGACTTCTTCGGAGCTCCTCATGGAATTCCAATGAGTATAACAAAGGCAGGCAATACCGTCAATTCAAAAAGACCCTGCGCGAGGAACCCAAACCTGCGGCCGGCGGTTGAAACCGCGCCTCGAAATGCGGAAAGTACGCCTACGCGCACTCCATCTGCTTCGTCATCGCATATACATAAATAAGCGATAGTGGAACCTCTTATTGCGAGCATCCCGTCCAAGTGCCCTCATTATTTCGACTCGACCTGGCGAAAGTTAGCACCGTTATAGAGCGTGAAGCGACCGTAACCCTGAATGTCCGGCAGAATGCGCCACCAATCGCCAGTCCACACAGGTGGACTTCCTGCACTTACAGGCGCGGATGTATCCGCAGGCCTCAAAGGCAGGCAATACCGTCAATTCAAAAAGACCCTGCGCGAGGAACTCGAGCAGGAATTGAAACGCTCTTTGGAGCAAATGGACGCACGACAGCAGGTTCTCAGGAAGGGAAAGCGAGGACGCGATGGATGCCGATTCCGCCAGGCCGGACGCGATAGATACCGGAGAGCACGCGAAGCGCATCGAAGTCCTCGGTGGACAAGATGCCTGTCGCCGGCTTGTGACCGCTTTTTACGCCCGTGTGTTGCGGGACCCGATTCTAAGTCCCATGTTTCCACGCCACCCGAAGTGCGCGATCGAGCCTTTGACACTCTTTCTGCATCATTTTCTGGGCGCTTCCGGCAGCTATTCGGAGCACAGTTTTTATCCCAGCCTCAGGGAAGCGCATGCCCGGTTTAAGATCGGGCCAGGGGAGCGGGATGCCTGGTTGCACAATATGCGGGCCGCCATGGAAGATATCCATCTGTCAAAGCCCGCTCGGGACACGTTGGCTCCGCTCTTCGTGAAAGCTTCCCATTTCCTGGTGAATACTCCCCACATGTCAGAATCTGAGAGCAACGTTATTCGGGAGTTGGAAGCCGGTGACGCAGGCCGGAA
>JBBRKX010000263.1:0-6774 GCA_038231675.1 Chthonomonadales bacterium
CAGTCGATCGCGACATAGCCCTCCGCCTGGAACAACTCTGCCCAGTAGGACTGCCACTGCTCATTGATGTGCAGCGTCCCACCCTGACCCGGTATCGCGGCGCTGAACAGCACGACGGGAGCCAGCCCCACGAGAGATTTTACCAGCATCGCGGCACACTCTTGCGGCAGATGCTCACCCACCTCCAGCGATACCGCGAGGTCGTAAGGACCTTCCGGGTCCGTCAGAGGTTGGCGGAGGTCTGCCACGCGAAACTCCGAGGGGTCCACCACCATAGACGAGACATCCACGTAGTCGCCATCGTAACCTTCCACGTCCACTACTGCCTGCTCTTCAAAGGCATGCAGCCATGTTCCGTCTCCACAGCCGACGTCGACCACGGATTTACAGCCGGTCATCTCGACTATCTTAGGGACGACCTCCGCGGCCGATTCACGTGAGTATCGACCGATCAGTTCATAGTAGGCAACGTCATACGGCATGTTCTGCTCCTTTTGGGGACAATCTCAGTTTTCTTCTCACCATCCCCACTAATTGCGCCTCCTCCTCGGTGGTCAATATATGCAGCTTCCATGCGAGGAGTATGAAAACAGCGGTTCCAAGCGCCGCAGGCGCCAGAATGAAGCGGTGCCGGGTGATCCATGCGATCTCTCCCATCGCGGCGGTCGCGAGGATCGCTTTGCCGATCCGCCCCATGGTCTCCGGCGTCAGCGGGTTCGCTTTGAGAAGCCAGAGGGAAAAGATCGCTCCCGTTGTTTCCGCCGTGAGCAATGCCAGCGCCGCGCCAATGGCGCCATTGTGCCATTGGCGCAGGGTGAGCGGGACCAATATGATGCTTGCCGCAGCATTTATCAGCACGGTTCCCACCATGAAGAAACTCCATGTGCCGCCTTTATTGCGCGCTACCAGGAACTGGTACATGGTAGTGACTACGTAGAGCGGTATGATCGTGAAGGCGGTCACATGAAGCACCGACGGAAGGGCCAGAAACCGATGTGTCCCATAAAGCAACCTGCACAGCGGCTCGGCAAGCACGAAGACCATGGTCGCGATCGGCAGGCTCAGCACGATCAGCAGGCACAGCACGCGTGCCTGCACCTGATGCAGTTCCTCCGGATCGCTATCGGCTAGCCGGGCCATAGACGGCAACAGGGCCGCGCCAAGCGCAGTCGGAAGAAAAAGAAACGTGCCGCATAGTCTTCCGGCCTGCGCCCAGACGCCCACGGTCGCCTCATCATGGGTGAAATAGCGCAAAATCAGCAGCGTGCTAAAACTATAGACCTGCATAATGACCGCGTTCGCAAGAAAGGGTCTTCCGCCGAGCGCGACCTGCTTCCAACGTGCCGGCTCGAATACCGGGCGAACGGAGATCGTACTTCTAAGCCACGTCGAAGCCAACAGGAGATCTATCATAAAGATCAGCATGTTGCTGAGAATGAGCGTCGCCGGACCGAATGCAAGGAATGGAAGGGCCGGAACGAACGCACAGGCGCAAAGAAAGTCGAGCATGGAGACCCTGCTCGCTTGCTCCCAACCGGCAAGTGCGGCGCGCATGGGCGTCATTAGAAAGTTTGGATATTGTGTGACGATGCTGAGTACACCGAGCACCCATAACCCGTGATCCGCATGCATCCATGCCAGAATCAAGAGCGTGGCCACAGTAGCGGGAGCAAACAGCACCAACCGCAGGCCGAGTGTCGCGTTCAGCAGTCGCTCGGTCGATGCGCGGTTCTGTCCCGACTGCTGGATCAGGAAGGTCTCTATGCCTCCGTTCGTCAACTCGGTTATCGTCCCGGTAATAGCGACCGCAATGGCCAGTCTCCCGATCGCGGCTTCACCGAGAATACGGGGAACCACCGAGACGCCCAATATGGCCATGGACCAGGAGACGATCTGCGCTAAGAAATAGATCGAAGCGTTCTTGGCGACACGCTTGTGGGAAGGATCCCGCGCCTGCGGAGCTTCGGCGGCCATAACATTCCTTTCGGCCGTCATCGGGCTTTCCAAAAATAAAAACTCAATGCCCCGGCATCAAATAACGCCCGAGGTGCCCGCAGAGATATTTTGACTGGCCGGCTGCATCCTTGAACCTGCCGTGGAGAAGACTTTCGTGAATGGTGCGGGCTTTGTCCCGCGCCAGGGTCCATTCCTGATCGCGAAACGCGATCAGGACGGCATGCCGCTGCTCTGCATTCAAATCCTGCGAGGCGATAAACTTCTGCCGCACCCGACGATCCTCCCGGCGCATCGCTTGCTGGTCTCCAGACATGCTGTTCGGATGCCTGCGATAACTCAGAACGATCTCTTGTTCACACACAAAATCTCCGTGCGCGGCAAGCCGAAGCCACATATCCCAATCCGCGCAGCCCGAGAAGGAAGGGTCGAACGACCCGACTTCGCTCAGAAGTGCTTTGCGGATCAGGATCGAACTGGGAGCGCAGACATAGTTCCGAACCGCAAGATCGTTGAAACTCGTCGTTGCGTCCGGCTTACGGGTTCTGATTCTGTTGCCATCGACATATCTTCGGCTTGCGAACCACGCTTCCATATCCGGAAGGTTAATCGGCCGGCTGTTTTCGTCGATGTAATCCGCCATTCCATGCGCGGCAACGGCCTGTGGCGAGCGTTCCATGGCCGAATGGAGCAGCGACAGAGCATTTGGTTTCCATACGTCGTCGCTGTCGAGGAAAATGATGTAAGGCCGCCTGGCATCCGCAATCTCGCGCCCATGATTTCTCGCCGAGGAGACACCCCCATTAGGCTGTCGTATCACGCGTATCCGAGAATCTTCCGCGGCGTACCGGGAGGCGATCTCGGCAGTCCGGTCGCGCGAGCCATCGTCCACGAGGAGAATCTCCCAG
This sequence comes from Chthonomonadales bacterium, assembly GCA_038231675.1. GTDB lineage: Bacteria > Armatimonadota > Chthonomonadetes > Chthonomonadales > Chthonomonadaceae > JBBRKX01. The sequence goes on from JBBRKX010000263.1 coordinate 2,862, forward strand.
TCCCGCAGCGTTTGACTCTGGACACTCTCTATCGTTTCCTGTAAATGCTTTTCCGCATTGTAAGCGGGTGTGACGATGGAAATGCTCATGGATCTTCGCCCCGGACGTTGCAGTCCACTGATGTCACTCTGGTCTGGCCTTGATGAATTTGGCGGGAACACCGCCCCATATTTCGAAATCGGGAATATCCTTGTTCACAAGACTTCCCGCAGCGACAATCGCGCCCTGGCCAATCGTCACGCCGGGCAAGACAACGACATGCGTGCCGATCCATGCGCCGGCCCGCACCGTGATCGGCGCGCCGGTAAACCCTTGCTGAACAATAGGTATGTCACGTCGGGCATAGCAATGATTGGCCGAAATCAGGTAACAATATGCGCCGATCAAGACAGACGCCTCGATGGTGATGGGCACATATGCGCCGAGGAAGGTGTTTCTACCGATAAATACATTGTCCGCACACGTCAGACGTGCCTCCGCTCCCTCTTGTTCCGGCAACCAGACGGTCACGTCGCACTCGATCACGCAGTTCTGGCCGATGCTCAATCGGGAATACGGAGCGGAGCCGCCTGTAAATTCGATGCCGGTATGGATATAGCTTCCCTCAGCCCGGCGATTTTGAAGCCATGTGCGCCGCTCGATGCGCCGCCCGATTGCCTGAACGATCCTCATCAAGGAAGGCATACTATCCGAGCCTCCTTATTGCGTCGGCGAACACGCCGATCGGGTCCGAAGGCACCAGATGCCGAACCCGTGTTGCCGCCGCCTTCCCGATTTCCCGCCAATTCTCCCTCTGGCTCCAGGCGCGCTCCATGGCTTCATCGAGTTGACGCGTATTGGCTCCGGTCGCGACGAAGCCGCTGACATTGTCCTCCATAAGCTCGGCGTTGCCGGCTACGTCGGTGACGATACACGGCCTGCCGCAAAGCATCGCTTCCACCACCACGAGCGGAAGGCCCTCATAGCGGGAGGAAAGCACAAGCCCATGATGCTGGCGCCACAGGGCTTCGATGTCGCTGTTGAAGCCGCCGAACGTCACCCGGTCCAGGCCGAACATCTCTTTCAAAGCGATCAATGCCTGCTTATTGGGCCCGTCTCCATAAAGCGTTACTTCCAGTGGGCGCTGCTTCCATTTATCGGACTGGAGGACATCGAACAAAATGTCCTGTCCCTTCGCCATGGGCTGCAAACGACCGATACAGGCAAGCTTCCAGACGCCGTTCTGATCCGGCCATTCGGGCGAGGCATCGTAACGGACGTTGAAAGGATTGCGAACCACTTTTCCCCGCGTCAGGGGTGTTGCGAACTGCGTCCGTACAAAGTTGAGATTGCCCTGCGAGACGAAGAAGCACGCGGCCGCTTGCTCATAAAATTTCGCGAGTTCCCGCGCGTCCGCATCGCCCGGCCAGAATGGCTCGCCCGCCGACTCGATCAGCAGGGCGTACGGGATATTACGCCGCGCGCAAGCCTGCATCCATTCCAGGCCTTCGATATGGTAGCTCATCGACAGCACCACTATTTCAGGCTTGTACACGTCCAGCCAGTTGCAGACGCGGCGGTCTTCATAGTTTCCGATAATAGCGCGAAGGCGCCGAATCGTTCGGCGTGTGGAGACACTACAGCCCGCCGCCTTCAGCGCCGCGATTTGCCGCGCCGGTTGCGGCCATCGCCAGACATTGACGCCGACCTCCGCGCCTTCGCGCGCAAGTCGCTCCGCGGTAAGGCTCCACAGCTCCTCGCTGCCGCCCCAGGGAGCAGTATCCATTGTAGAAACAAAAGCGATTCGTTTCATATTTGATTTGCGCGCCTGCCGGCATGGTGCCGAAGTGGGAAAAGATTACGTAAGCGCCGGCACCGAGTCTCCCGCATAACATCGGGCATACTGATCCACCATCCTTTCGATGCTATACTGGCGGGCGGTGGCTTTCGCTTCCGCGCTCAGTCGCGCTCGCAACGCGGAGTCCGACAGAACCCTGCGCAGAGCATTTGCCTGTGCGGCCACATCTCCCACCCCCGTGGTGAGCGCGTTCTGGCCTTCCACGAGGACCTCATCGTTTCCGGGGCACCACGTGCTGACGATCGGGCAGCCGGCCGCAAGGGCTTCCAGGATCGCAAGGCTGAAGTTTTCCGACTCGGTCGGGAGGATCCACGCCGCCGCCGCCGCGAGCCAATCGGGAACGTTTTTCTGATAGCCGGCGAAATGAACGCGCGATGCGACCTCGCTCTTCCGCGCCGTTTCCTTCAACGCGTGTTCCATCGCGCCGCTTCCCACAAAGACTAATCGGGCCTCCGGAAATTCCGAAGCGATCTTGCGGAATGCCTCCAGAGCGTCCTGTGGCCGCTTCTGCGAATCCAGTCGGGAGGAAAATACGATCAATTGCGTATCGGCCGACGCTTCCAGGGTGCGGCGCACTTCCGTCGGATCGCCGCAGCCAAACCGCTTGATATCCACGCTATTATGAATGACTTCGACACGGTCCGGCGCTACGCCATACGTGAGCTGCGCGTCACGGCTATGCACCGAAGGGCAGATGACGCGATGTAAGCGCCTTGAAACCGCCGAGGCCCAGTATCGTGCGCGGGCATCGCCCGGTCTGAGAGTCTCATAGGGGCTGTGAACGGTCGCATAGGCGGGAGGAAGGTGCAGAATATCCATTGCAAGCATGACCGAGCGGGGAAGACAGACATCGCCGGTGTGCAGGTGGAGGATAGGAGCGCGATACGTAGTGAAACATCGGAAGAGAGCGAACATATTCTGGCGAGCGGCGATCGGATCGGAATGAATCCATGGGCTGCGCTCCACCAGGATTTCGCGCTCGCGACAGCGTTCGGCGAAAGCAATGGAGGTCTCCAGAGCCGGCACCACAATCTTGACCCGCTTCCCTCGGGCGGCCATTCCGGTTGCCAGCTCGAGCATCTGCACCGCATCGCCGCCATGGCCCATGATCAGGCCGAGGTACAGGATGTCCGTCTCGTTCTTCACGCTTCCACCGCCTGTTTCATCAGGGCTAGAATACGCGGAACGTTTCTAGCTGCATCGTAATTGCGCTCGACATGCCGTCGCCCCTCCAACCCCATGCTGTCTCTTAAAGCGCAGTCGGCGATCAACGTTTCGATGCGATCCGCCAATTGCTCCGCATTGCCGGGCTCCACAAGGTAACCGTTGACTCCGTCCTGAACGATATCCGGAATGCCCCCCACGCGAGAAGCGATCACCGGCAATCCGGTGGCCATCGCTTCCAGGGCGACCCAGGAGGATACGTCCGCCTGAGTAGGCAGGACAAAGAGATCCGATCCTACATAGAGGTCTCGTAAACGCGGGTCGTTCGGGTTCAAATCCGTATGAACCGTCACGCCGTTCGGCAGCGAGGCGGGTGGCGTCTGCGTCACCAGGGTGAGCGCCGCGCGGCCCATGAAGCGTCGGGTAAAGACCTCGAGCAGAAGGTCGCCACCCTTACGAATAAAGTCGCCGCCGACGAACAAGATTTGAACCGGTTTTTCCGTGCTCCGCGCAACGCTGGGCCTCTGCGGCCACAGTTCCAGGTCGAGACCGACATGGATAGGATGCACCTGTTCCGGGGGAACCCCACATGCCCCTGTCAAAACTTCCGCCGCCCAGGTGGAAAAAGGGATACAAAGGGAGGTTTGGTGCAGACACCAGCGATCGAATTGGAAGCGCAGACGACTGCGCCAGGGCGCGCGACTCCAACTGCCGCCATAGCGGAGCGAGTGCGCGTCGGCGATCGGTGGATTGTCCTGGCTCCAGACAATATGTGGACGGCGACGTATCGTGTGCCGCAGGACAGACCAGAGATAAGGTTCGAAGACATGGTACATAACCGCATCCAGGCGGGAAAGCCGGTCCATGACCGGACGGGATTGACGCCAGACGATCATGCGCGTATTGATGGGA
>JBBRKX010000264.1:0-6770 GCA_038231675.1 Chthonomonadales bacterium
CCATTCCGGAAGCGTCCACGCGACGCCGAGGGAGCGGTGGCTTGCGGGAGAACCGCTGGTGCGCCATAATTTCGCGCGTATCGCGGCCCTCGCGCGCCTGGGCAAACGGGATCTGCTGGCGCACGATTGGCCGGCGTTCGGCGCGTTGATGAATGAAAACCATGCGCTGGTCGCGGAGATCGGCGGCTCCGGCGAGGCAAACGATCGCTTGATCGCGGCCGCGCGAAAGGCGGGGGCGTGGGGGGCAAAACTCGCTGGGGCGGGCGGAGGCGGCACGATCCTGGCGCTTACCGACGATCCGGAGCGCGTCGGCGCGGCGCTGCTCGCGGCGGGAGCGCATTGTCTTTTCACGCCGCATCCTCAGCCCGGGCTGACCGTCACGCGGTATGAGAACGGTTTGGGATAAGTTTCTACCCACGATGGGGAAAGGGTGTTGACCGCATGTTTCGCATCGCTTCGTTTTTCCTTGCCGTCGTCGCCATGACCGCGCTTCTGACCGGCAGCCCATGCGCCGCGGAACTTCGCGCGGGCGCGGCAAAGTCCGATATCACTCCGGATGTGAAGGCGTCGTCCATACCGCTCGGCGGCTATGCGGCCCGCAAAGGGGCGCTCGCCACGGGGGTGCATGATCCGGTCTATGCCCGCGCGTTGGTGCTATCCGGCGGGGGAAGCAAGGTGGGACTGGTTTCGCTCGACCTCTGCTTTATGCCGGCGAATATTAAAGCCGAAGTGATCAAACGGGTCCAGGCCGCAGGCGTTGCGGGACTCGACTCCGATCACGTTTTGATTGCGGCGACGCACACCCACTCCGCACCCGATCCGCTTGCCATGCACTCCCGAAATACGTTTGCGTTCAAGGGATGGTCTTCGTTCGACGCGCATCTGCTGGATTTCACTGCGGGAAAGATCGCGGACGCGATTATCCAGGCCGATCATCGGCTTGCGCCCGCCCAGGCCGGTACGGAAACGTACGATGCCACGGGCCAGAACCGCAATCGGAGGGGAGACAAAATCACCGATCCAGTCCTGACGCTGCTCCGGGTGATGGGGTTGGATGGACATCCGATCGCGGCGGTGGTGAACTTCGCGGCACATCCGACGCTCTACGATGACGATATGCTGGAGGTCTCCGCGGACTGGCCGGGCGTAATGACCGCGGATGTCGAAAAGACGATGAAAGACGCGGGGGGCGATGCGCCCGTCTGTTTATTCCTGAACGGAGCGGAGGGAGACGCCTCGCCCAATGGCGTGGACGGAAAGAAGAACGCCGAAAAGGTGCTGGCTTATGGGCACACGATTGGAAAGATCGCCTCCGACCTGCTGCCGAAGATCGTGATGAAGCCGGATGTACAGGTGCATGCCTGGACGCAGGCCGTCTCGCTTCCGCCGCGCAAGCCGAACGCGCTGTTTATCCTTGCGGCCGGGCAGATTGGGCTGGGTTTCGCGCAGGCACGGGATCTCGCCATGGGCCTGATGCCGGAAACCACCCATCTGGGGTTCGTGCAAGTGGGCGATCTTCTGTTCCTGGGGTTCCCCTGTGAGCCGACCGCGCCGTTGGGCCTGGCGGCGAAAGCAGCGGCGCGCAAGGCTGGCTTTCCACAGCCTGCGGTAGTAGCCCTCGCCAATGACTGGCTGGCGTACGCGCTGACGCCGGAACAGTATCGTGCGGGCAAGTACGAGACTGGAATGTCCTTCTATGGCGATCAGTTCGGCCCAGCCCTCCTGACAGCCCTGAACACAGGACTGGCCGTCCGTCCGCACTGATCTAAATAACTTCAGGTCTCATCGATGCCCATCCATTTTTGTTCGAACTACCCATAATTATTCTGCTTATGAGGCAAATTAGATTGGTTTTGAACGCTTGCCTCGTCTCGGAGAGCAATTCAAAGCGCCTGACAATATTTGGATTGCTGGACGCTGGAGCGAAGCTCTATTGAAGGAGACAAGGTAAGATGCCCCTGCAATTAGTATGGCTTCTGGACGAAAAGGGCGAAGAGGCAGGAGTCAGCGACCTGAGACCGGCTATCGAAGCCATCGGTGATCGTTATTTGACCATTAGCCGCACGGAAGCGCGTCTGGGAACACAGGAGCAGACGCTCTCGCTTCACTCCTCGCCTACACTTGCTTACGGCTCAGTGGAATTTGTCAAAGCCGTCCGTACCGACTTCTATCCAGGGAAGTGGTGTGACTGGACAGAACTACGTTGTGAGCGCTATTTCGCCAAAGTGGGTCCTCTCCTGTTGAACGATGATTACCTCCTGCTGCCCGCCGCAGAAGTCAGGCGACGAAAGGGAGCGCTCTTATCGCAAGGAAACAAAATATTCCTGCGTCCCGTGCGCGCCGATAAGCCGTTTTCAGGGATCGTTGCCCACACCCCTGAAGAAATTGAGCGGCAACTCGAAAAGGTGGAGGCGTATGATCTAAGTAGCCGTCCGGTCAACGCTCGTAGAAATTTCGCGCGATCTGATCTCGCTGATCTCGGAGAAATTACGAACCTTCAGCGGTGGGCCGCTTAGTGGTTGTTGCGCCTGCGAAAGAAATCGAGGCGGAGTACCGGATGGTAGCCCTTCGTGGCAAGGGCATCGTGGCGGCATCTCAATATGTGCAAAATGGTGAAGTTGCCATCCAACGCGATGCGCCTTCAGGAGCCTACCAGATAGCCGCATCAGCAATTGAAATGATGGGCGAGGATTTCCCTGATCCGATGTACATGGTGGACATTGCCCAACATCAGGGTGAATATCGCCTGCTGGAGATCAATGGATTCAGTTACTCCATTTTCTATGGTTGTGACTTGGAAGCTATCGTTCACGCCGCACATGAAGCGGCTCTACACGAGTGGAAAGCGGTGCAATTGTAACCAAGAAAGAAAACGGTAAACACCGATTGCAATTAACTAATGCTAAATGTATCCTCTTCAGTTAACGGATTTTTGCAAACCCGTAGGAACCGAATCGCGTGCTTTTGACCATCGGCAACGTTTACGTGTCCTTTAGAGCTGATTTCGTTTCCATCTTTTCCTGGTACGAAGCTAAGACCCATATCATGTATTTGTTTTGTAGTGATTTGGGCTATCCTATAGCCGCAGGCGTACATGGTTCGAGTTGGTACTGGAGCAGGCGTATTTGTTGCACACACAGTTGCAGAGAAATTGGCAAAATATTCTAAGACTTGTTCCGGTGACATGAAGCGCTTAACGAAAAAAGAAAGATTCGTGTATGGTTTGCCTGGATCTTCAAACGCAACCGGCAGAATTGAGTTAGTTTGCGTAGCCCAATGTTCGGGATCAATCTTGCGATAGAGTATATCTTCGTCAATATTTATAACTCTTGAAGGAGCCGAAGCAGACATGCGTCATTTAAGCCCTTGAAGAGTTATAAATTAATGCCAATTTCCTGAGCAGGCTGTCGGATGTAGATTTTCCATTCTCAAATGCTCCATCAGGAGTTGACCATTGAAATTCTACTTGTTCTTCTGCGCCGGAGAAGAACTTAACGTATAGCTGATAATCGTTATCGTCCCAGTACAGTGTCACGGCACCATGTACGGAAGGTGCGACAGAAGGTACATTTATGCCGCGAATCTGCTTTTTGGCACGTGCTAAAAAAAGAGACGCAGCATTACAGGCGTCCACTGTAATACCGAGAGCACCCTCAGTGCCAACATTTGCCGGTCGCTTGCATGCATCGATGCGCTTACGCAACTCATCGGGCAGACGTATAATGTCTGCAATCATAATATCCTCATTTTGTGTCGAAGCAGACTGAACGCTGACTTCCTTCCGTACGCTGACTTCCTTCCGCGTAGCTGAAAACACCTTGCCTGCTTCTAGAAACCGGGAAGACTGACGCGCAATATTTTGGGTTGCTCTATCTGTATTAAATCGTTCCACTAGAAGTTGCGGCATTGTCTTACCCTTCGATTTCTTCCGCTACTACATTGATTGGTTGCTTTAAAAGGACCCCGATAGGAAGACGATGTTTTTCTTCTTCGCCATCTTTTACAAGAATGTAGTGAACACCTGCTATCTGAAACTCAAGGCCCTGAATCTGAAATGCAATCACATTTAACAATTGTTGATATTGTCGAATTATTTGCGTCGGCACTGGTCCCGATCCAGCGTCAAGATTGGCCTTGATCGTTCCCTCTGGATCAATCAATTCTATTGAGATAAGACCTTCTGATTCTCCCATGAACCCAACAGCTACACTAAATCGCGCTAAACTACCTGGTATTTGATCCAGTTCGATATTGACAAATGTGCCGATAAATCCAAACTTTTCGGATTTATCTTGCATAAGGTAGTCACATAGTATTGTAAAGTGATGCTGTATCGCCATATTATTAAAATTGCCGTGGTTTTTGGGTATCTTCTCGATAATTCGGGGCGAAACCGTCAATTTCGTCGAGTGTCGAGATCAGAGCCAAGCTATTTTCGCCAAGTTACCCCGCCCTATCGAGATGATACGTTTTTGGATTATCGGGAAATTGCCCACCAAACTACACAAGTGGATCTACTATACACAACGATTAACCCATTAGGAGACAATACGGTATGTTCTAGAACATACAAACCCATTTAAGTATACTCGGCTAGGTACAACGAAATTAGCGTAATCCCTCCGCTGTTTTAAACTATTTGTACTCCTTAGGATGACAGTCTAGCAGTAGCCCGGTACTCGGTAGGACGCTCTAGGGGTAGAATCGGACAACTTAGCAGAACGGATCAGCCGTGCTAGTGGCAGGCTAACCTGCATTTTGAATGTACAGCCATCCGTATACTATTGTCAAGTCGGGTGCGTCAAGTATATAAGCACCCAACTTTGCTTGCTCAATCTGACGAGCTAATGGGTTCATCCGGCTAGTCGATTCGACTTTTATCTGCACCTTGTTGAGCACACGATGAGGTGTTTTGAGATCATTCAGTTGTCATTGCATTGAGGATTTTGTTGGCCTCTTCGGCGAGGTTGAGCAGGTAATAGGTTAATCCTGCCCACTGCTGGTAAACCTGTTCCATGGGACGCCCCCACTGCTCCAGGGTTTGCCGTTGCGCCTGACCGCTCTGATCCGTGACAATCGCCACCGGCCAGCCGGAAGCAGCGAATACCCAGCGAAATATAGTCGAAATGGCGAAACCCAGGCGGACCATTTGCGCGTCGCCTTGCCATCCCGTGGAGCGCAAACCTTCAAGATACCCGTCCAGGATCGCGACGGCTAGTTCCTCTGCCTGATCCGGAGCAACCTCGAAATTGATGAGCGCTGGGGCGAACAGGTTTCCTAAATCCTCGCCGATGGCTCCATATCCGACCAGTTCCCAGTCGATAAGCACGGTCTGCTCCTTCCCATCCTCGGTTCGACCGGCAAACAAATTGCGATGTCCCGCGTCGTGGTGGCAGATTGTCTTCGGCAGAGCGTCCAACGCGGAATAATAGGCGTGTCGTTCCTCCCACAGACGCAGTAGTCTTTGCCGAACGGGATAGGGAAATGCCAGACGCAACGGGGGACTTTCCCACGCCTCCGCCTGCGCAATTAGGGCCAGGGTATACACATTTTCCTCTGCCCAGATCCGCGTCATCCCCTTGCTGAGCCATGCGTATTCCGGTAAGGGGCGGCCGGCAAGGTACGGACCATTGAACAAGCCCAGATGATAGGCGGCGAGCCGAAAGCGCGATAAAGGCCACGGGGCGGGAACGTGAGACTGCGCTTTCTCAAGCCAGAGCCAGAAACTTCCATCCCCCATCTCTTCTGCTTCATAACAGCGGGGTATGCTCAGTCCGTCCGGCAAAGATGCGAGCAGACCGGAAGTGTACGCGAGCGCTTCGCGTTTCCAGTAATGGTCGGACGCAGGCAATGTGGTGGAGTGGTCCGGCAAAGGACGAAAGACCTTCAAGACAGCTTCCCATGGGGTCGGCTGCCCGTTCGTCAGCGCTGTTGCACCGATACGGAACAGTCCGCGGCTGTCTGCCCCAACACTCGCATAAGCGATCGGTTCGGATTGCCAGGACACAATCGTGGCCTCGGGATCGGGCGAAGAACGGCGCATAATGCGCGTCACACGATCCAGGTTGAGCAGGTCGGGGGATAGTTGCATAAAGCCTCTTCGAACAGGGCGCTACGGCCTGGAAGGATACTTGCTCTTTATTGTTCGGGCTTTTCGCCTTTTCTTCCTGCGATGGCGAAGATCCAGGGGCGGCAGGTTCTCCCATACTTTTCTCATGGCCGTGGTTGAGATAAAAAAGACGCACTCGACCGGCAAGGATGTTTTGCCGGTCGAGTGCGCCTTGTATGGGGGAACATGGAAAGGCGTTACGCCGCTTTACGTCGGACCTGTGGTGTTGCCTTCGGTTGGGAAACGGGTTCCTCCTCCAACCGGAACTGCTGCACCAGCTCCTGAAGATGCGCGGCCATTGTATTCAATTCGCTGACCGCCGCGCTGATCTGATGCGCACTGACGCGAGGTTCTAGAAATTGTTCCGGGTCTCACGGCGGGTTCAAATTTTAATTGGGGGATGTGAAGTCAAATAACGCAGAAATATCCGTGCGTCAGACGTGTTTGCATCCCTCCCTTTTTTATCGACAAAATTCTAATTTTCGAGTTCGTGAGCCAGCGTGCCGACCCGCTCTGCAGCTTCCATGGCGCGATCCGAATTATGATGCAGACGCGCGGAACGCAGATCTTTCACGGCCAGATGCAATGCATCGATCTGCTTCTTCACGTCGGGCTTGCCTGAGAATGTCTTTTGCGCCTTTTTCTCCGCAGCGACGATTCG
>JBBRKX010000265.1:0-6753 GCA_038231675.1 Chthonomonadales bacterium
CGGTGAGATTGATCGTGCGAACAAACCGCAATTGAGCCTCTTTCAGTTTGCCCACCGCTATCTGAAGCGTCTGTTGGCGAGAAGAGAACCTTTTCCCGAGAAAGTTCGGTTTGTCAATGCCTTAATATGAGGGTTCGTCAGAGCAGGAACCCCGTAATAAAGCAACGAACGAGCTACGTATACTAGGCGCGACTGCATCCGCCATCCTATGAAATGGCGAAGATCGGCAGGGTTTTCATTGAGCGTTCGGCCGGATGGACAGCGTGGTCCAATCAGAGGGGCCGGTGTTAAGGACGATTGAAAGCAAGGATAAAACTATGAACAGCATAGGGATTAGAGACCGCTACGTCGCGGCCGGCACCGGGCGCAAGAGCGCCCGCATCGTAGCGAAGGAGGAAAACCGTGTCCGGTACTACAGACTTCGACAACTATTCATCCGGCAATGATCTACCCGACGAAGGGCCGTGGCAACCGCACAGCTTTGACAGTGGATCCGTCGATCAACTTTTCGACGAAGTCACGGAGGGTCTTGACTGGAGAGTGCACGTTCTGAAGCAATACCTTGCCGATCCGTTTCCCGAGGACGAGAAGGAACGTATGCGCAAAATGCTGCGCGCTTTTTCTCAGATCCGAGAACAGATTAAACACTGAACTTATTCTTCTTACGAGAAGGCCCCCGCTGTTTAGCGGGGGCCTTCTCGTTTTTAGGTTAGGATCTTGCGATCGACTCTGAGCGCTACGCCGGAGTCACCGATTTATAATATCTTGCAGGCTTCCTCAAATTCCAGGCGGGGGAGGCGAGGAAACAGGTTGGCCCCATCGCCATAGCCAAGATTGCAGATGAAATTGGCCTTCCACTTTCCGTCTGGAAAGAACTCCGCATTGAGCTTATCCGCGTCGAAGCCGGACATCGGCCCGCAGTCCAACCCGAGTGCTCGGGCGGCAAGGATGAAATAGGCTCCCTGGAGCGAGCTATTTCGGAAAGCGGTTTCCGCGGCGAGCGCCGCGTTGCCGGCGAACATATCGCGCATGTTCGCGGGCGGGAAAAGCTTAGGCAACTGTTCATAAAACTCGACGTCATACGCGATGATCGCGACTACCGGCGCCGTCCGAGACTTCTCGACATTCAAGGGCATCAGCGCGGGCAGCAAACGCGCCTTTGCCTCTTCGGTGGTGAGAAAAAGAACCCGCGCGGGAGAGCCGTTTGCGCTCGTGGGCCCCCACTTGAAGAGGTCGTAAATTTCTCGCAGGAGGTCCTCGGAGATGGGCTTTGGCAGCCAGGCGTAATAGGTCCGCGCTGCTCTAAAAAGCAGGTTCAATGCACTCTCGTTCACACGCTCTTCCGGATTGGAAAGAACCGATGTCTCCGTCATATGTATCCCCTTCCCTGATTACCCTGTCCGTTGCTACGCAATAATAGTACCGCCCCAGGACGCATTTTGCAGCACAGTGAGTTTCACGGCGAATACGAATAGGAAGGAGATCCAGGTTGATTTTAAGCGGCGGCCGGCTCGTATCCCCTTTCGGCTCTGATTGTCATAAATGTCTCGAACTCCAGAGCAGGCAATGGTTTCGAAAAAAGGTATCCCTGCCCACGATCGCAGCCCATGATCGACAGTTCTTTCAACTGCGCTTCTGTTTCAATCCCTTCGGCTGTTACGGACAATCCCATGGTCCTGGCAAGGGACAGGATAGCGCGAACAATGGCATCGTCTTCCGATTTTTGCCCCAACCGGCTTACAAAGGCCCGATCGATCTTCAGCGTATCGACAGGCATGGTGCTGAGGTACGCCATGGAGGAGTAGCCGGTGCCGAAGTCGTCTACCGCGATCCGGATACCGAGGTCTCTCAAGGTTTTCAGCTTTTCGATGGTGGCGGCAGAGTCGAGAATCATGGCGCTCTCCGTCACTTCGAGCTTTAGCCTCCGTGCTTCCAGGCCGGTCTCTTCCAGAATAGCGCGCACACGGTCGATCAGGTCTTCCTGGCTCAATTGGCGCGTGGAAAGGTTCACGGACATCGTATGCGGCGAGAGAGTTCCATACGTGGATTGCCACTCTTTGGCCTGCAGGCAGGATTGGCGCAGCACCCACTCTCCTATCCGCACGATTAAGCCCGTTTCTTCCGCGATAGGGATAAACTTGACCGGACTGATCAGCCCGCGCACCGGATGCCGCCAGCGGACCAGAGCCTCGGCCTCCGTGAGCGCACCGGATGCCAGTTGGACGATTGGCTGAAAGAAAACCTCCAGTTCCCCATGGTCGACCGCGGTCCGAAGGTCCATTTCCAGTTCGAGGCGCTCCATCGACTCGGCGTTCATGCTTGCGTCGAAGGTGACGTACCCTGATTTCCCCGCCACCTTGGCCTGATACATGGCCACATCCGCATCGCGCAGCAGGTCGCTGGAGTGTTCATGACCGGCATGACTCAGCGTAATCCCGATGCTTGCGGTTACGATCACTTCCCTTCCCGCGAGGAGAAGGGGTTCGTTTATCTGATTCAGGACTCTTTCGGCCACTTGCTGGGCCTGTTGTTCATCCGCCAGATTTTCGATCAACAGGATGAACTCATCTCCGCCAAGCCGCGCAATCATGTCCTCAGGCCGCACACATTGCAGCAGACGTTTCGACACCGCTTTCAGGAGTTCATCGCCGACCTCGTGGCCCAGGCTATCGTTGATCACCTTGAAGTTATCCAGATCCACAAACATACACGCCACCGTGGCTTCCGACGTCTTCCACCGCAGAAATGCGCTGTTCAGCCGCTGCATAAAGTAATTGCGGTTCGGCAGGCCGGTCAGCGCGTCATGGAGGGCGAGGTGAACGCGCTCTTTCTCGGCCTGCTTCTTTTCGCTTAGATCCGTACAGACAAAGATGCCGCCGATAGGACGTCCCTGCTCATCTTTGATTGCATTCGCGCGCAGCATAACGGGGATAAGGCCGGAGGAAAGGGCGGTCAGCTCCAGTTCGCCTTTCCAGGAGAGTCCGGCGGCGACGATGGCGGCAATCTGCTCTTTGAGCGCGCCGTCTCCAATCATTCCGTCCATGCCTATCGCATCGATCTGGGCCAGGCTGTAACCTAGAAGCACGGTGAACGCCTGATTGATATGGATCACCTTTCCGGCCTCATCGGAAATGCAGATCGCGTCACTCGCACTTTCAACGGCTTTGCGGATCTTCACTAATTCCGCTTCTGTCCGGTTTCGCTCCGTTACGTCCAGCGCCAGTGAGAAGATGGAAATCACCTCTCCCTCATCATCGCGCAGCACCGAATGAAACCATTCGCAATGCACTACGCGGCCCTCTCGCGTGTAGTGACGCCCATGCCACGCATAACGCTGCCCTTTGTCTTCCAGGAGATCCGTCATAACACAGAGAAACTCTTCGGCGTCTTCCTCATGGACAAATGCCCAATCGTTCGGGCGCTTGTCCACCACGGTGTCCACATCCCAGCCGAACACGCGCTCCGTCTCCGGGGACCAGTACCTGATCCGCAATGCGCGATCCCATTCGACAAATGCCAGAGGCGAGTTCACCATATAGTAGGTCAGCTTCTGGTAAGCGTCGCTGATCGTTTGTTCATTCTCTTTCTGGTCCGTCAGGTCACGCGCGGCGATGCAAATGCCGTCTTCCAGTCGAGCGGCTTTCCATTCCAGCCAGCGATACTCGCCGTCTCCTCCCCGAAACCTGGCCTCGAAAAGTGCAGGCGCCGCCCCGACTTCCAGGCGCGCCAGATCTTTGACGACGCACGGTCTGTCTTCGAGGTGGCAGGACTCCACAAACGGCTCCCGGCACAGGTCGGTGAGGCTCCTCCCCAGTGTCGCCTGCCAGGCAGCGTTCGCGTGAAGGAGGCAGCCTTCGTTCCCGATTACGCCCAGCAACTCGGCAGACAGCGTAACAAGGTGGGATAGCCATGGCGAGGGATCGGCCAGTTCAGGTGTACCGCTTCCCATGGAAGGAGTTGGGTCCAAAATATGCATGGTCATGGTAGGAATTATCGGCAGACCGGGCGCAGTCCTGAGGTCTTCCAAGCAAACAAGATTCGCTCTGAAAAATAATTTGAGATCTTTTGCAGAGGCATAGGGAAAGGACTGTGATACGCTCTTGCCCATCAGGCATTGGGGCAAACATGAAACAAAACCGGCGCGAGGCTTCGCAGGGTCGATGGACGGTCGATTTCACCCTTGGGCGTGAAAGACCATTCGGCGAGCGCAAGGTTCCGGACAATTGTCAACCGATCGCACAGGCCCCCAAGGCAATCGCGGACAGACGCGAGGGATGGAATCGCATCTTTCGGCTCCACGGCGACAACGAGTTGGAGACTTTCGCCATCGAGAGTAAAAAGCATTGCTTCGCGGCACTGTGGAAAGCGCGTTTTCACGACATTCTCCCACACTCCCGCCTGTACATAGCGTCCATTGGTGAGTTTGAAGCCGTCGTCCGCCCTGGCCACAAAAGTGAGATCCTCGCCCTCTTGCCGGACGATATCCCCCGTGCTGGCCCATCGCCCGGGCTCCAGGCGCACAAGGTTTCCCTGCCGCCATTCGCCCAGGCAGGCGTTCGTTCCGGAAAACTGGAGGATGTTTTCCTGGTCCAGCCGTACGCGGCATCCCACCGGGCGGCCAAGATAGCCTTCCCGCCAATTGCCCGGCTCCCCGAGAGCGATGCCCGGGGAGGCCTCGGTTTGACCATAGCCGACACGCAGAGTGGTATGTGTCAGAAACCGCGCCAGCGACGCGCCGCCCCGTGCGCCTCCGATGACCCCGCCCCGCAGACGTCGCACGCAGGCTTCACCCTCCGCCGTCGCGGACAGCCGGTCGATAAGCATCGGCACCGCATTCAGGTGCGATATATCATGCTGGATCAGCAGGCGTCGGACGTTCTCGATGTCGCGCCCGCCACAGCCCGCGCGAACCATCTCCGCGCCGCACAGCAAGGCCGGGAGGAGATCGATGACCATGCCAAAGGCGTGACGCCATGGCAGAACGGAAAGCACCCGCGCGTCTTCGAGACCGAAGCGCGGAGTATGCGAATCGAGCACCGAAAAAATGTTCTCGTCGGAAAGCGCGATCCAGCGAGCAGCCCCGAGCGTACCGCTGGTGGAAAGAAGCAGGCGCGCATCCGGCGTCGCGGGGCCATGGGGCGGGCGGACAGGCTTCCCTGTAGCGACCGGCAGCCCACAGGGATCCGCTGTCCAGGTTGCCGCCGCACCCTTCTCAGCCACGGCGACCGCAGCGTCCAATAACTCCATCGTTTCTTCCGGGTCCTGTGTGGGCCCGGGTAAAATCAGGGTCAGTTCGCTCCAGAGCGCCGCAAGCAGAATAAAGAGGAAGGCCGGAGATTCCGGAAGCGCCAGCACAATGCGATCGCCCGATTTCAGCCCGCGCTCCCGGAAGGCGGCGATCCAGATCCTGGCGCCCGCCCAGATCGAGGCGGCGGGAACGATCGTGTCTTCAAAAACGAGCAGAGGATAGGCCTGCCCATGAAAACGCGGGTAGAGACGGGCGCGCCATCCAGGCGATGCCACGCTCGAACCGTGGTTGCGCGCGGAATTGTCATCGACGGAAATGTCCTGGGTCACGCGCATCCCCTGTTCTAACGTTTTTGGACGATCACCCAGTTCGTTCCGGTGGAAGCATGGCGATAGAGATGGATGTTGACATTCGTCGGGCGCATCTTGTACGTGAACGTATAGGGGAGGCAGACATCCAGTTCTCCCGCAAGCACTCCCTCTTTAAAGCGACCGAGAATAAGGCGATTGTTGGTGCAGGGAGCGATTTGCGTGAAGAAGTTCCGGCCTTCCGCCTTCGTTACGGCAATGCTGGCGACCTCGCTTTCGAATTTGTTGAATATCTCCACAATGCCCGTGTCGTTCACTTTGACCACGCCGAAGGCAAGCGCATCGATCTCCTCGCGACTCAATGTCGGCAGCTTCTCCAAAAGTTCCGGGTCGCCAAAGTTCATTGCGCTTCCTCTTTCTCCTGATACAGATCGTTTAATTGCACTTCCAGACTACGCACCATGGCGATGATATCCGCCGCGTCGGAGACGCCCAACTCTTCGTGCAGCTGTTCGCGTTCGGCATACAGCGCGATGAGCTGCGCCTCCATGCCGCCGGGATCAATGGAATGGGTTTCTTGCATGGTCAACCGTCCTGATGGTTCTGAGGGGAGCGTTTCAGACGAGAATGGCTTTACGGAGTTGACAGGCTCCGTCAGAAACTCGATAATACGCTCGATATGGTCTTCATCGATCAGTGGCTCCAGAGCGGCAAGTAACTGAGAAACCAGGGAAGCCTGATAGACTGCCTTCTGATTGTTGTGGCCCTTGCGGACCATCTCATAATTTATCTGGGTATTTAAGAGGATCCAGTGGCTCTTGAGCTCGATATAACGTACGATCAGCACCATATCCAGAGTTTCTGGATCGTCGATTTCCCGAGCCGTTTCCAGAAACTGGTCCCGCAATGTAACGGCCCAGTTCAGGACATCCGCCCTCTCGCTCGGAACGGTCTCGGTCCAACCCAGCAGAGTATCGCGCCATTCTTGAACCAGTTCGGGAGCGTTTAAACAGGCTTCGATAACCTGTAAATCCATCGTTTGTCCTTTCTGCCCACGCCATTGCGGCCTAATATCATCCAGCAGCCCATGTCCATATTCCATTTTTGGCAGGAGCGGGCGACATCCTCACGACAAATACCAGCGGGCGGCAAGGTCTTTCTGTAGCCCCAGAGATATTTGCCTTACCGGATCGGCAC
>JBBRKX010000266.1:0-6750 GCA_038231675.1 Chthonomonadales bacterium
CAGCCATTGCATGTGGGTCGGCCTAATATCGGCGAGCGGGAGCGCCTGCTGGAGCGCATAAATGACATGCTGGACCGGCGCTGGCTGACGAATAATGGCCCCTTTGTTCAGGAGCTGGAACGCCGCGTCGAAGGAATGCTCGGTGTCAAACACTGCATCGCCATGTGCAATGCGACGGTAGCGCTCGAAATCACCATCCGCGCCCTGGGCCTGACCGGGGAAGTCATCATACCCTCCTTTACCTTCATCGCCACCGCCCATGCCCTGCAATGGCAGCAGATCACGCCGGTCTTCTGCGACATCGACCCCACAACACACACGATAAATCCGGAGCGCGTGGAGGAGTTGATCACCCCTCGAACCACCGGCATCATCGGCGTGCATCTTTGGGGCCAGCCCTGCCAGGTGGAAGCGCTTTCCGCCATTGCGAAACGCCGGGGCTTGACCCTGATGTTCGACGCGGCCCATGCGTTCGGCTGCTCAGATCGGGGTCGGATGGTAGGCAATTTCGGCCGGGCAGAAGTGTTTAGCTTCCATGCCACCAAGTTTATGAACTCTTTCGAGGGCGGCGCGGTCGTCACCAATGACGATGAGCTTGCGGCCAAGATCCGCCTGATGACGAACTTCGGCTTCGCTGGCTACGACAACGTCGTCTACATCGGCACGAACGGCAAGATGAGCGAGGTTTCTGCTGCTATGGGCCTGACCAGCCTGGAAAGCCTGGACGAGTTCATTGCCGTCAACCGGAAAAATTACGCGACCTACGTGGAAGGGCTGCGTGACCTTCCCGGCATCAAGATGCTTACTGTCGAAGGCGCCGAGCAGCGCAATTTTCAGTATATCGTACTGGAAATTGACGAAGCACGGACCGGAATCAGCCGGGATCAGCTTATGGAAACGCTGTGGGCGGAGAACATTCTGGCACGCCGTTATTTTTATCCCGGCTGCCACCGCATGGAGCCGTACCGCTCCCACTTCCCGCACGCGGGCTTGCTGCTCCCCGAAACGACGAAGGTGGCCGACCGGGTCCTTATTCTGCCCACGGGCACTGCGGTGGACGAGGAGGCCATCCACTGCATTTGCCAGGTTCTGAGTCTGGCAATGGATAACGCCCCCGCAATACTGGATGCCTTGCTTTCCCGAGTCCTCCCGGAAACGGCGGCGCTTTCATGAGCCCCCCTGTTTCGGAAACATCCGAATCCGCTATGACATGCATCGATCCTAAAGTAAGCGTTTTGATGATCACGTACAATCACGAAAAGTTTATTGCCCAGGCGATCGAAAGCGTACTGATGCAGAAGACGAACTTCGGGGTGGAACTGGTCATCGGAGAAGATTGCTCGACGGATCGAACGCGCGAAATCGTTCTCGATTTTGCCCGGCGTTATCCCACCCGTATTCGCCCGCTCTTGCCGGAGCGTAACCTGGGTATGCATCAAAACTTTGTGCAGACCTATCAGGCGTGTCGTGGCGCCTATGTGGCCGTGGTCGAAGGAGACGATTATTGGACGGCAAGTGACAAATTGCAGAAGCAAGTAGATCTGTTAGACGCCCATCCGGAACATTCCGCCGCCGCACATAATGCGCTGCGGTTCAACGAGGAGGAGGACAGAGCACAGGGCAACTACTGTTACCTGCCGGCTCAATCCCTGCCGCTTGAAAAGATGCTGATCACCGACTGGCTGCCCACTTGCTCCGTAGTATTGAGGCGTCGCGTCATCGGAGAGTTTCCAGATTGGTTTTTCACGCTGTATGCCTGTGACTGGTCTGTCCTGATCTTATGCGCCGAACAAGGCTCCATTGCGTATTCCGACGAGGTAATGGCCGTTTATCGACAGCATAATAATGGACTGTGGACGGGAATAACCCGAATCCGCCAGCTTCAGGCAATGATTAAAGCGCGCACCGCGTTCGACGCCTATCTTAAATCTCGTCATAAAGACGTTTCGCAAAGTATGATAGCTTCGGACTTTTATGATCTTGCAGAGGTGTACGAGAAATCCGGAGAGATGGGAAATGCCAGGAAGAGCCTGCGCCAATGTATCCTGGCGGATCCGAGGAGAGCCCTCAAGCTTTATCGCCCGATCGCAAGGCTGCTGATGCGCCTCCATACGCCGCAGGCATACAAAATTGTCAGGGGCATCCGACTCGCCATACGCCCCTTACTACGCCCGCAAAAAAAAGCGGAGCTTTAGACACGATCGCCCATGTCAAATAATGGACCGTTGATAACTGTTGTCCTCTGCACTCGCAACCGCGCGCGCGAATTGCGGCAGACTCTAGGTTCATTTGCAGGCTTATGTCTGCCGCAGCGCCTGCCGACCGAGTTGCTCGTGGTAGACAATGCCTCGACCGACGATACGCCCGGCATCGTGCAATCCTTCTCATTGCCGGGCGTATCCGTGCGTTATCTCTACGAAGCGCGCCGAGGCAAGGGATATGCCTATAATTCCGGCATTGCGGCCGCTCAGGGAAAGATCCTTCTCTTTACCGACGATGACGTGCGCCCCCCAGGGAACTGGGTCGAGGGGATGAGCGCACCGATTCTGCAGGGTGAGACGGATGCGGTGGCCGGTGGAATCCATATGGCCGAACATCTGAAACGCGCATGGATGAAGCCCTTACATTATGAGTGGCTGGCCTGTACGGTGAACACGGATTCCGCTGGCGGAAGAAACCTTATAGGCGCCAATATGGCCTTTTCCGCAGCGGTACTGAACAAAGTTCCTGAATTCGATATAGAATTAGGGCCGGGCGCTCTGGGGTTCGGCGATGAAACGCTGTTTTCCATGCAGCTTAAGCAGGCAGGTTATAAGGTTCTCGGCGCACTGGACTGCGCCGTCGAACATCACTTTGACCCCGACCGTTTATCGAGGAAGAGCCTCTTAGGCGCTGCTTACGCGCGTGGGAGAACCGAAGCGTATGTCGCGCATCATTGGGAGCATTTTGAGATCAGGCATGCCCGGCGATACCTGGTCAAACTACTCCTCACCCTGACCCGGCGCCGGCTCCATAACTATAAGGAGTGCCGGCAGGAGGAGGGAGCGCCAGCGTGGGAGCTCCAGCTTTTACAGCAGATTCATTGTACATGGCACTACCGAATCGAGCGCAAGCGCCGGCCGAATTATGATCGTTTCGGACTTACCAGACGTGGGAATGAGGTCCCACGCGCGACATACATGGAAACACCCGTGCGCTCAGGGCAAGAAACGTGATTTCTGAACAGATGTCCATGCCGCGCGTGAGTGTCGTGATCCCGGCATTCAACCGGGCCAAATTCATCGAGGCGTCGGTTAGGAGCGCGCTGGATCAAACGTACGCTCCTCTCGAGGTAATCGTCGTCGATGATGGCTCGACCGATGAGACGGTCGCCCTGACAGAGCGGCTTGCCCGGCAGGACCGTCGGGTTCGCTGCGTTCGCCAGCCGACGAACGGGGGGCCGGCCACCGCGCGGAACCGGGGGGTATTGTTGGCCGAGGGCGATGCAATCGGATTTCTCGATTCAGATGACCTGTGGGAGAAGGACTTTCTGGAGGGCGCCTGCGCCTTTCTGAATGATCAGCCTCATCTGGGGATGGTCTTTGGTGAGATGACAATTGTCGCTTCGGACGGCCATATCATCAACCCCGAAGTCATATGGGGTGGTTACAGAGTCCACGAGTTCGTCCGTCCAGTCGGGGAGAGCCAGGAGCGCTATATTTTTACCGTTTCGGAGCGAGAAAGCGTCCTGCATCGGTATTTTTTAGCGATACAGGCTACGGTAATACACCGCTCTGTTGCCCTGAAAATTCCCTTCAATGAATCTCTTGCTTTTCGCGGTGTCGAGGATGTAGACTTTCTGATTCGACTGGGTCTGGCGGGTATCCGATTTGGTTTCTTGCGACGTGTCGCGTGTCGGCAGACCATCCACGAGCAGAATCTGCTTTCGAATGGGAGTAACCGGCTGAAGTTTGATAAAGGGTGGGCGCTTGTATGGGGAAGCGCGCTCGATGATCCCTCACTCACCCATCGGGAGGCGCGCCTGGTACGGCGTCAGCTGGCGCAGCACCTGTTTTCTATCGGTTATGCCCATGCGGAGAGACGGGAAATGTTGCCTGCTCTTTCCGCATATGCCCGGAGTTTCCGTGCGATGCCGTCCTGGCGGGCCGCTTTCGGTGCGCCCAAGTTGGTGCTAAAACAACTCATGCCCCGGTGACTGCCGGGCCAAACCCGCAGCAAAAGGCTGCGGCAGGGGCGGTTTCCGCGTCAGGTCGGTAGTTCCTCACGGAGCCTGGCCGGCCAGGTAAACACGTCTTTGATGCTAACAATCGAGCATATTGCTCAATTCGAGTGTTCGGAACGGAACATGACAAAGACGGCGCGCATAAGCGTGATCATTCCGGCCTATAACGCAGATGCTTTCGTTCACTACGCCATAGAAAGCGCCCTTGCCCAGACCTACCCCGTCCTCGAAATCCTGGTAATGGATGACGGCTCGTCAGACGATACTGCGGCTATCGTCGCTCGCTATCCCTCGCCAGTGCGACTGCTCCAACAGCAAAACGCGGGCGTCGGCAGGGCGCGCAACCGTTGTGCTCAGGAAGCGACAGGAGACTGGTTTGCATTTCTGGACGCGGATGACATCTGGCTGCCCCAGAAACTGGAGAGGCAGATGCCTTACGCGACCGATGGCGATGTAGGTATTGTCCATTGCTTTGCCGCTTCACGCGGTTACCGTGCCATAGCAGATGAGTTGACGTTCGATATACTGTGGAGAAGAAACGCCATAGGCCTCTCTTCTGTAGTGGTGAGGAGAGAGGCATTCGAGCAGGTGAACGGCTTTAATGAAGACCGGGCTATGATGTGCGTTGAGGATTATAATCTCTGGCTCCGCATTGCCGCGCAGGGTTGGCGCATTGTGGCCTGTCCCGAGGAACTCTTTCGGTACACGCCGGCCCCCGGGAATCTCTCAAGCCAGGTTGAACGTTTTGCACGAGCGGAGTTACTGAATATCGAAGACATTGCACAAAAAGTTGCCTTGCCGCCGGATAAGTTAAGCCGTAAGAGGCTAGAATTGTACGAAAGGTATGGCCAGGAGCTATTTTGCGCCAGAGAACTGTCCCTGGCTCGTACCATGCTGACCCCAGTTTTACTCTCCTCGCCAACGCCTGGGCGGCTCATGTGGTGGCTTGGAACATTCGTCCCTCAATTGATCCTCGATTATCAGCGTAAATTGCGCAAGTGGGCAGGCGCCACAAACCAGAAATGATCTCCGCTATCCGTATAGCAAATTCGCCCCGTAATCAAAGTCTTGATTACGGGGCGAATTTTTGGAAAACAGTGTGATCTTGCGCTCTGCCCTATTTCCGGTTTGGCAACACCACCACGAGAATGGTTCGGACAAGGATCGTCAGGTCCAACCACAGGGAGCGATGCGAGACGTAGATAAGATCGAAGCGCAGTTTATCTCTCGCGTCCGTATGATAGCCTCCGCAGACCTGCGCCATGCCCGTAATTCCTGGGCGCACCTGGTGTCGGCGGGCATAACTGGGCACCATGCATGTAAACTGCCGAACGAAATAGGGGCGCTCGGGTCGCGGCCCCACCATACTCATCTCGCCACGGACCACGTTCCAAAGTTGAGGGATCTCATCGATCCGGAAGAGCCGCAGCCATTTGCCGATCGACGTCATGCGTGAATCGGATAGACCGGTGGAAAGCACCGGACCGGTTCCCACTTCGGCATCGGAGCGCATAGTTCGAAATTTGTATACCAGGAACGGTTTGCCGAAGCGGCCGATACGCTCCTGAGCAAAGATAACCGGCCCCTTCGACGTCGCTTTAATCAAAAGCGCGATGATTAACGAAAAGGGAGACAGCACCACGAGTCCAAAGATCGATGCGGAGAGGTCGAAAATGCGCTTCAGCGTATCGGAAAAGAGCCGTGGATCGGGATTCAGCCGGACAAGTGCGATATCGCCGTAATTCTCTACACTGCTCGTTCGAATCAGGGCTTCGTACGGCGACGGCACGATCTTTACATCCACATGCGGGCAGTAAGCCGCGATCTCCTCCGAAAGCCTTTGCTGCCATGTCGGGGCATAGGCAAGGAACACCTCATCGATGGCATATTCCTGAATAAGCGCCGCAGTCGCATCTCGGCTTCCAAGCACCTGCCAGCGCGTGTCGCTGTCCACGTCCGAAGGATCGTCCGCGAACCCCACAACCACATGGCCGCCTGCGGCCTCGAGGTTCTCAGCAAGTTGCCTGCCCACGGCCCCGGACCCCACAACCAGCGCACGTCGCTTACCCGGTACATCCGCAACGCCTTTTGTGTTTATCTGTTCAGCGTTAGAAACCTCGGAAGCCATACGATCCAGCACCACGGAAGTCAATAGAATGCCGGCGGCAAGGCCAACGAAGGGCGTTAAAGGGTGTGCCGTAAACAGCCATGCAACTACGCTGATACTGCTTGTAGTCAGTATTTGGTTTATGAATGGCAAACTCATCATGTCACATGTGTCCTCAACATCATCGGGGGATGTGGCCACTTACTGCACACGCGCCCGCCTTACCGGGTCACGTCGGACCTTCTTACACGCACTGTAGCTACCTTCGGGCAATCTGACCGTCAGGAATTTTTTGGAACATCGATCCACTTCTGCGCCGATGCACCGGACTGTCCTACCAGGGCGCCGTCGTTATTCTCGCCAAGATAGTAGTGACGGTAGTTGTCAAAACCTTCTACGACAGAAGAGGGCACATCGTTGA
>JBBRKX010000267.1:0-6737 GCA_038231675.1 Chthonomonadales bacterium
CAATACCGCCGGCTTCCATGACCACACCATCTCCCTCATCGATGTCCGTGGAGAAAAGCTTACTCAGAGTGTCAATGTCGGCAAAGATTGGGCGGGGCTCTGCCTGGACGCGGAAGGAGACGATGTCTACGCCTCCGGAGGGGGCGCGCCGGACCAGGGCTTCCTGAACGGCGCGGCCAGCCTCGGCGCCTCGCCCGAGATGCTGGAAACGTTTAAGCACCCGATTCTGCGACTTGCATTGAAAGGGGGTGTACTGACTCCCCGGCCGGCGCTGGATATTCCCGGCCTCCCCGAAACACAGCGATGGATCGCGGGCATTGCCTCAGGCGAGAACGGAGCCCTCTATGCCGCCAATGTCGACAACGATACCGTCTACAAACTGACGGGCGCGGGGCATAAGGGCGTCGCCTCCACCCGCGTAGGCTACCGCCCCTATGGAATCGGCCTTTCGGCCGACGGCCAAACGCTCGCGGTCTCGAACTGGGGCGACGCCTCGCTCAGCCTGCTCGACACGGAAACATTCCAGGAAAAAAATCGGATCCCCGTCGGCGTCCACCCCAACGAACTCGTCTGGGGAAAAGATGGCCGATGCTTCGTCGCCAACGCGGGAAGCGATTCCATCAGCGTCATTGCGCACGGAAACGTGACAGAAACGATCAAGACCTCCCTGGATCCGAAAGACCCGATCGGCTCGACGCCCGATGCGCTCGCCCTCTCTTCGGACGGCACGCGGTTGTATGTCGCCAACGCAGGCAACAACGATGTCGCGGTCATCGATACTTCTCATTCGAAAGAGAGCCGGGTCATCGGCTTTATCCCCACCGGTTGGTATCCCAGCGCCCTGGCCATTTCGCCCGATGGCGGGAAACTGTTCGTCGGCACCGGCAAAGGACTCAAGTTTCGCGCCAATGCGTCCTCCACCACGCCTTATACATCGACCAATTATGACAACGGGCGGAAGTACGATTACATCGGAGGCGTCCTCTCGGGAGCCGTGTCGGTCGTGGATCTGCCGGACGCACCGGGCCTCGCCCGCTACACCCGTGCAGTGCGTGACAATGTCCCCGCCGGCGTGGACGCACGCACGATCACCGGAGGCGGGCGCACCTTGCGGGAAGGCCTGAGCGCGCTTAAGAAGATCAAGCACGTGGTCTACATCATCCGGGAAAACCGAACCTACGATCAGGAGTTCGGCGATATTTCCCAGGGCAACGGCGATCCCTCCCTGGTGTTGTTCGGCCAGAAAGTCACGCCCAATGGGCACGCGCTTGCTAATCGGTTTGTTCTACTCGACAATCTCTATTGTAACGGAGAGGTCTCGGAAGACGGGCATCAGTGGTGCGATGCCGCCTACGCCACAGATTTCATCGAAAAGGCGTGGCCCAATTCTTATAGCGGGCGTGGGGAACCGGCCGCCGACAGTCGCCTCATCGCCTCCCCCGCCGGCTACCTCTGGGACAATGCCGCCCGGCATGGCCTCACCCACTTCAACTACGGCGAGACCGCGGATTTCCAGGCTTCGCCCGATACGCCGCCCGTCTTCGCCGCCAGCAAAGAGATGAAGAAGCACAGCAGCGAGGCCTACGCAAAGGTTTCGTTCAACGACGGTCATAGCGACAGCGAACATGCGGACATTTTTTTGGCCGATCTGGCGACTGCCGAGAACACAGGCGCATGGCCGAACCTGATGGTGATGTCTCTGGGCGAGGACCACACACAGGGAACCAGTCCCGGAAAATATACTCCGATCGCGCATGTCGCCTCGAACGACCAGGCGATCGGCCGCATCGTCGAAGGGATCAGCCGTTCGAAATTCTGGAAAGAGACTGCGATCTTCATCATCGAAGACGACGCACAAGACGGCCCGGACCACGTCGATGCGCACCGAACGGTCGGGCTGGTGATCTCCCCGTATGTCCGGCGCGGCGTGGACAGCACGCTCTACACCACCGCGTCTTTCATCCGCACCATGGAGATGATTCTCGGTCTTCCGCCCATGACCCAATACGATGCCGCAGCTACCCCCCTGGTCGCCAGCTTCACCACAAAGCCCGATTTCACCGTCTATCGCAACATTTCGGCTCAGGTGGATATGGAAGCGCGCAACACGAAAAAAACGCCGGGAGCGGCGGCTTCCGCCCGGCTCGATTTCTCCGCGCCGGATCGCGCCGACTTCGCCACCCTGAATCGCATTCTCTGGAATGCCATCAAACCAGGCGTGCCGATGCCCGCCCCCGTACGTCGCGCACGTTAATGAGTTTAAACGCCGGCGCGCCGGAAAACAAGTTCCTCGTAGGCCTTCTGAAAGCCCTGACGCTGGAGATTGCGACTCGATCGGTCGTTTCCAATCGTAGACGCACAGGCCCATGCGCACCCCATGGATCGCGCCGCGTTGAGCCGGTAAGCGATCATCGCGTTTTGTAGGCCACGATTGCGATACGATTTCACGGTCGTTCCGTACTCCAGGATACAGCCTTGCTCCTGCCGATAGATCGCGCCCGTGGCCACAGGCGTATCTCCATCGAAGGCCATCAGGCAGGTAAAACCGGGAGATTCCGGCAAACGGGCATAGAACTCCAGATTTTCTTGCGACGCCTCGATTTTGTAGTTTTCCACCACAATTCTTGCAAACGCGGCGCAATGCTCCCCGTCGATGCGCTGTATGGTATAGTCCGTCGCCAACGCTTGCTCCGCCTCCAGAGAAGCGATCCACTGCATCATACTTACGCCGCGCTTAAGCCCTTTCCGCACCAGCCATTCCGCGACGACGTCGGACTGTTGGGTTGGCAGCACACGAAAAACGATCTTCGCAACACGCTCCTGTTCCAGAACGGCAAAGACAGTTTCCATGTCTTCTTCCAGCGCGGTAAAGCGCATTCCCAGACTGCGTGCGCGGGCCACGCGCTTCTCAGGCGGAGCGCCGCTTATCTCGATCCATGCGTCCCCCACCTGATAGGCGCGGGCCTGTTGCCTTGCGTCTGCTCCAGGAGTCGTAAGCGCACTATGCGCCAGGACGCAATGCAGATCGATGGCTTCGATCTTGAACAGCTCCGTGTCGACTTCGACGGGCCTTTTCCCAGGCCGCTGCCGTGCGGCGCGTTTTGTTTCCAAGGCGGGCTTCTCCTTGATGCGTCGGTAAGGACCTACCAGGCGGAATGAAACTTGCCCGGCTTATCCACGCGCTCGTAGGTATGCGCGCCGAACAGGTCCCGCTGCGCCTGGATGAGGTTGGCGGGCAGGCGTTCGCGCCGATAACCATCGTAATAGGCCAGCGCGGAGGAGAACGCGGGAACGGGCACTCCCGCGCGGACGGCCTCGCACACGACCCGCCGCCACCCGGCCTGGCCCTTCGCGACCGCATCGCGGAAATAGGGAGCCATCAGGAGGTTGTTCAGATTCGGGTTCTCGTCGTACGCCTCTTTGATGCGATTCAAGAAGCGCGCCCGAATGATGCACCCCCCGCGCCAGATCGTGGCGATCTCGCCCGGGTGGAGAGTCCAGCGGTTCTCTTCCGCTGCGGCAAGCATCTGCTGGAAACCCTGCGCATAGGCTACGACTTTGGAAGCGTACAGCGCATCACGGACGTCCTGAACGAATGCCTGCTTATCCCCCACGAAACTTGCAGACGGTCCGGGCAGGGCTTTCGACGCGGCGACCCGTTGATCCTTCAACGAGGAAAGCACGCGCGCAAAAACGGCCTCGGTAATCGTGGTTGCCGGAACGCCCAGGTCCAGAGCGTTCTGACTGGTCCATTTTCCCGTTCCCTTTTGCTCCGCTTTGTCCAGCACACGATCCACCAGATAGTCCCCGGTCTCCGGGTCCTTCGTCTTGAAGATCTGCGCCGTGATCTGGATCAGGAACGAATCCAGATCTCCCTCATTCCATTCGTCGAAGGTGCGCGCCAGTGCGTCGTTGTTCAGACCAAGCACGTTTTTCAACAAATCATACGCTTCCGCGATCAGCTGCATATCCGCGTATTCGATCCCATTGTGGATCATCTTCACGTAGTGCCCGGCCCCGCCCTCACCGATATAAGTGCAGCAAGGGGTTCCATCCACCTGCGCCGCGATTTTGGTAAAGATAGGCTCCACGATCGCATAGGCTTCCCTTGTCCCCCCCGGCATCATGCTCGGCCCATTGAGAGCCCCTTCTTCGCCGCCGGATACTCCCGTTCCGAGATAGCGAAATCCCTCTGCTTCCAGCGACCGAAGCCGGCGCTCCGTATCCGAAAAAAGGGAGTTTCCACCGTCGATCAAAATATCGCCCTGGTTCAAGTGTGGCTTTAATTCCTCGATGACGGCGTCCACCGGCGCGCCCGCCTTCACCATAATCATGATCGCCCTGGGTGACTCAAGCGCCTGTACGAAATCGGCGACCTCGATGGCGCCCGTGATCGCTCCCTCCGAGGCGTGCGCGTTCAAAAAATCAGTCGTCTTTTGTGCCGTGCGATTGTGCACCACAATGGGAAAGCCCTTGTGAGCCACGTTTCGGGCGAGGTTTTGCCCCATCACGGCGAGGCCGGTCAGGCCGAAGTGCGGTTTGTCCATGCAAGTTTCTCCTGGATTAAAATTATAGCCACATAGCCCTCCTGGAAAGTCGTTGCCCCTGTTTCAAGCAGAGTGAAACGGAGCATTTTCGATCCTGGAAGGGGATGAGGAAAATCGTTTTGCGATGCGAGCAAATGAGCTCCGGTCGCCATTATAGCATGGCAAGCGATTGAATTCCAGTGGGTAAACGTGATGGGGGCGAATACAGTCGAAGTCCCTCTCTGCCCGGATCGGGAGATATGCACGTACATCAGTCTAACCTGATGGGGCGCCTATGCCGGCGGGCATTCCAAACAGGGGCGGGAGACCCATGGACGTCGCTTACGAGGTGTGTGCCGGCATTGACGTACACAAAAACAATGGCGTCGCCTGCCGCATCTACAAGGCCCAGGACGGCAAAATCCGTACCGAAAAGCAGACCTTCCCCACCATGACAAAGGGACTGTTCGCGCTTAGCGACTGGCTCAGTGAAGTCGAAAGCGCAAACATCAAGCGCGGAGCCGTCGCCTCCGACCTCCTCGGTGTTTCCAGCCGCAGGATCCTGCGCCGTCTCATAAGCGAGGAGACGCCCGATCTGGAGGCGCTTGCGGACCTCGCGATTGGGAAACTGCGCGACAAGCACGGCGATCTGGTGCTTGCGTTGCAGGGATGCATGAACGCCCACCACCGCTTTATGCTCGGCCATCTCCTCGACCCTGTGGAAGAACTCGATGTGCGTATTGGGGCCTTTGAAGCGCGCATCGAAGAGATGTCGCTCCCTTTTAAGCAAGCCGTCGAGTTAGTGGATACGATCCCCGCCGCATCGCAAACGGCGGCGATGGGTCTGGCCGTCGTGCCCAACGCTGAGGCAGCGAACTAGCGCGCAAGCAGCGTAAAGGGCTTCAGAGGCTCAGCGGTCGTGCGGGTGGGTAGTGTGAGCGCCCGGCAGTGAGGCAGGAGCCGGACGGCGCGCCTTCACGCCTGCGCCCAAACCCAACCGCCATCTAAGAGGCCACCCGCCCGCAAAAAGGAGAGGATCGAGCCGGCTGCGCCGGCTCGGGAAGAAGGCATCCTCAGCAAAAGGGGCGCCCCCCGCTCTAAAGCGGTCGCCAGCTGATCACGTGAACCTTCACATCAGGGGGTGAGGGGCCTGGGAGATGCGATGCGTCAAGTATGGGCGACGGGGTAATCCAGACCCTGACGTAAGGCTCAGGCGGGCGCCGTCCTCACGTTAAATTGACGTATACTGCATGTGAAAGGAAATGAGGGATATGGACGAAGAGAAGTTTACGGGTTGCCTGTTGGGTGTCGCGGTCGGAGATGCGCTGGGCCAGCCGGTCGAGGCGTTTCCGCCAAAACGCCTCGTCAGAGACTTCGGAGAGGTACGTGATTTCATGGCGGGTGACTCGCGCTTGCCCCTTCCACTCGGGGCGGGCCAGTGGACCGACGATACCCAGATGACTCTTGACGTCACGCGCAGCATCCTGCGTTGCGGCAAGGTAGATCCCGCCGACATCGCCGCCGAGTTCCTGGCGGACCACGAAGCGGAAGGTATCCGTTTCAGTGGCTTTACAATCAAATATTCGCTTCTACGGCTGAAACGCGGCATGCCGTGGGACCAGAGCGGTCTCGATGACGAACAGACTCAGGGCAACGGCGCGGCCATGCGCGTCGCTCCGGTCGGTCTTCTCCATTGCCGAAATCTGGACCAGTTGCCGGAGGCCGCCCGCCTCGCCAGCATCATGACGCATCGGCATCCCGAGGCAATCGCTGGAGCCATCGCGGTTGCGTATCTCGTCGCCCGCGCCGCTTCAGGCACATTGGACATCGCCACGGCGATCGACGACACGATCACCGTAATCGGGCCGTGTCAGGTCGCGGACAACCTGCACACCGCGCAGCGCCTGCTTGCGGAGAACCAAACCACGGCCGGGGCGCTCCTGCAAATCGGGACGTCGGGCTGGGTCGTTCATACCGTGGCGGCGGCCGTTTACTGTTTCCTGAAGACTCCGACCAATTTCGAACGGTCGGTGATCAGCGCGGTGATGGGTGGCGATGATGCCGACACGACCGCCGCAGTTGCCGGCGCGATCAGCGGCGCTTATAACGGCGAAGCGGCGATCCCACCGCGATGGCGCACGAAGGTCGAGCGGGGCGACGAAATACGCACGATGGCGCAAAGGCTCTGGAGGCTCCTACAGTAAGAGGGTC
>JBBRKX010000268.1:0-6720 GCA_038231675.1 Chthonomonadales bacterium
GGAACGATGCCGCCGGTATCGACAATTCGCAGCCTGCGACCTCTCCAGTTCGCTTCACCGTAGAGACGGTCGCGAGTGATGCCGGGTTCGTCACCGACAATGGCGCGGCGCGAGCCAACGATCCGGTTGAACAGCGTGGACTTACCCACGTTCGGCCGTCCTACGATTGCGAGCGTAGGCACGCCAGCGGCTGCGGGCGCGCTCATGGAACTGGTCCGGATGCGAGTCAAAATGAATTCCTTGGGAAACTGGCCACTGAGTGCTGGCGCACTGTTTATTATAGAGACTCCGTGAGCTTTACTTCGCTACCTTCGTCCGCCGCCGCCCCAGGTGCCCGCCGCCAGGATGTCACCTTACATCAGTTTTTCTCCCCGGGAGGATTGCTGGCCCAGACCCATCCTGCGTATGAGTTCCGCCGGGGACAACTGCAAATGGCCCAGGCAGTGGAACAGGCCATTGAACAACGCCGTCATCTGATCGTCGAAGCAG
Source organism: Chthonomonadales bacterium (assembly GCA_038231675.1). Taxonomy (GTDB): domain Bacteria; phylum Armatimonadota; class Chthonomonadetes; order Chthonomonadales; family Chthonomonadaceae; genus JBBRKX01. The sequence goes on from JBBRKX010000268.1 coordinate 490, forward strand.
GCACGGGTACCGGGAAGACGCTGGCGTACCTCTTGCCAGTGATTCGATCAGGCAAGCGCGTGATTATTTCGACTGGCACGAAGAATTTGCAGGAACAGCTATTTCATAAAGATATCCCCTTTCTCGAACAGGCACTGTTCCCCGCTGGAGAAGGCAAACTCAACGTCTGCTATATGAAAGGCCGCGGAAATTATTTGTGCCGCAAGAAGCTCTACGATCTTACGGACCAACCCGTCCTCAGCGGTCTGGAAGAGATTGAGCACTATCGCGCCATCGCGGCATGGGAGAAGACTACCGGAACCGGCGACCGTGCCGAACTCGCCGCGTTACCTGAAGTGAGCGCTCTGTGGCACAAATTGGACGCGCGGGCCGATACCTGTCTCGGTCAGAAATGCAGCGCATTTGATCGCTGCTTCATCACCGAGATGCGCCGTCGCGCACAGGAAGCAGACATCATCATCGTGAACCATCATTTGTTTTTTGCCGATCTTGGCATCAAGCAGCAATCCGAGTATGCACCGGACGCGGGAATCCTTCCGGAAGTTGGAACCGTAATCTTCGATGAAGCGCACGAACTTGAAGATGTCGCTGGAAGCTACTTTGGAGTAGGCGTCAGCACCTCGCGCTTTGACGAGTTGTGCCGCGATGTAGAAGGTTCGCTACAACGCAACCACATGCTTTCTGCCAGCCTTTCCGGGGCGGTGAAGAGCCTGCGAGACCGGGCGATGTTTTTCTTTGCGCTTCTACCGCCGGGCGAAGGACGTTTTGCGTTCGAAAATCGGCGCGAATTTCTGGAAGAGAATGGCGAAGAGTTCCTGGCGCTGCAGCAGTCGCTACAACGCCTGGGCTCCGAGCTCGAAAATATTCCGTCAAAGCCGGAAGAGATTTTCAACTTTGCCCGGCGGGCCCAGGAATTGCAGGTGCATCTCAGTTTTCTGATGGAGTCCGAAGATCGCAATACCGTTTTCTGGATCGAGCGCCGCCGGGGTGGCCGCCAGAATGTATTTCTACAGGCGACGCCCATCGATGTTGGTCCCATCCTGAAAACGACCCTGTTCGAAAAGCTGGATTGCACGGTTTTGACATCTGCGACACTGGCGGTGGGCGGCGGCTTTGATTATATGCGGCGGCGGCTCGGGCTCGAACATGTCCGCGAACTCATATTGCCTTCTCACTTCGACTATCAGAACCAGGCAATCTTTTACGTTCCTCCCGACTTGCCAGACCCGCGCACTCAGCAGTTTGCGGCACAGGCTGCCGAACGCATTCGACGCATTCTCGAGGTCACTCGCGGACGTGCATTCGTACTATTTACCAGCCACGCTCAAATGCGTGAAGTCCACGAGCGGTTGCTGGGGCAGTTGGACTTTCCGCTAATGCTGCAAGGGGACGCGCCGAAAAATGCTCTGTTGGAAGACTTCCGGTTGACTCCGAATGCAGTCCTGTTTGCGACTTCATCATTCTGGCAGGGTGTAGACGTTCAAGGAGAGCAGTTGAGCTGCGTAATCATCGACCGGCTGCCTTTTGCCGTTCCCAGCGATCCTGTGGTCGCCGCGCGGGTGAAGGCGATTGATGCCGACGGAGGCAATGCATTTTTTCAATATCAAGTTCCGGCAGCTGTGATTACGCTTAAACAAGGCTTCGGACGATTAATTCGATCATTGCATGACCGCGGTCTCCTGGTTTTGTTGGATAACCGCATCCTCAAGAAGCAATACGGAAAAGTTTTCATTGAAAGCCTGCCTGACTATCGCAAGACCACCGATTTGGCCCAGGTAGAGGCATTTTTCGGATAAAGGCCCGCAGCGCCGTGCCAGTCGCCCTCTTCAGCTTAAAAACTTCTATCCAGACACGCCGCGCTCTTGTAAAATCAGCATCCGGGCCCGGGCTCGTATTCCACGTTCGACTGAATTGAGAGGAATCCCCTATGCGTTACCTTTCCGCAATTTTCGCCGTCCTGCTACTTACTACAATCAGCTTCGCGGCCGCTGCTCCTTATAAAATTGGCTCCGGTAATACTGTGACTGCCGATCCGCGAGTGCCTCGTCCGCACACTACGCCGTGCGTTGTCGAGCTTTTCAAAGACGCCGAATTTGCCGACTACAACCCCCACGACTTCGGCTACACGCCGCCTGCGAATTGCCCGGGACCGTGGCAAAAGGTCGTCTTCGTCTCCAACATGTACGTCACCGCGGGCATTCAGTATGACCGGACAGCAAATTTCTGGCTGGGCAGCACCAATATCTTTTTCGGCACGACCGCCGAACCGAGTCCGAATCTCAGCCCGAACTGGGTCGTAGAAAAAGACCTTACGGACTATAGTCCTCTATTCACAACCGCGCAGATGGGGCAGGCGGATATCGGAAACACGGTCAACGGAACGTATACAGGAATTATTTACGCCAGTGCCGAACTGGAGTTCTATCCGATCGACAATTCCGTGGCGCCTCCACCGCGGCCGTTTGACCAGGTGTTGCCGATGACAACGACTCCGGGCACAGTCGCCCTCACCGATTCAACGACCACGCTCGCTCAGACTTTCACATTGCCGACCAACGTGGAAGGCGCATATCTCGATGTGTACGCTCAAAGCCAGAACGCCGATGAGTTTTGGTATACATGCGTGCCGAACGACGTCTCCGGCGAGCTCCAGAGCTGCGGAAACACCGCGTTTCGCGAGGGAGAGATCACGATTGACGGCACGCCTGCAGGTGTCGCGCCGGTTTATCCGTGGATATATACAGGCGGTATCGATCCTTACCTGTGGTTTCCTTTACCGGGAGTGCAGACTTTAAATTTCACGCCCTATCGCGTCAACTTGACGCCGTTCGCAGGTGTTTTGAGCAATGGCCAACCGCACACGGTCTCGCTCAGCGTGTTCAATGCGAATAACTATTTCTCGGCGACCGGTACGTTGTTGTTGTATCTCGATCCGAATGCTACGGACTTAGCCGGAGCGGTCACGAAAAATACGCTGTCGGCAGTTCCGAATCCGCAAGTGATCGAGAACATAAAGACGGGAAGCAACGGCGATATCACGGGAACGGTTTCCGTCACTTCGAACCGCCAGTTTGTGATTTCGGGATATGTAAACAAGTCCTTCGGAAAAGTCGTTAGCACCGTGCAACAAAATATTAACTTTTCCAGCATAGAAGGCTTCGACATTACCAGTTCCGCTTACGTGCAGAACATCTCGCAACAGACCACCATCGCTTCAACTGGCACTCAACGCGGAGGCGCCGCGACCCTTTCAACATCGAGTCAGCAAAACTGGCCTCTGAGTATGGACATTAATGTAGTTGTGAACTCAGATGGGACTGAAACGCAGACGACGAACGTGCGGCAGGAAAATTATGCCAACACGACTAACCAGAAGAACGGCGTCACCACTAAAAATCAAGTGGTAGATAACCTGGTGAACTCGACGGACGCGCTGAAAATCGCCGGGAACAGCATCGTAGGGAATTCCGGACAAGCCAGTTCGCAGCGATACAGCATTCTCGGCTCGAATGGCGTCTGCTACGACATCACGCTTACCGGCGCGAATAATTTGCTGACATCCATTTTGGACCGATGCCACTGAGGCTGGGTTGCAATTAAAGGGCGCGCTCGCAGCGCGCCTTTTTTATTGAGGAAAATCTTCTCTATTCCTGTGGGTGGATATCGTCCTCATCAGGAGAAGAATAGTCAAACCCAGGGAAGCAACCAGGGACGTTTGGGATCTGGAAACATTCCGGGGGATACTTCGCTCCTAGAATCGGGGTGAACTGGTGAAATTGCGATGTGAAAAAATCTTCGAGTGGATACTTGCAGGTTGGGCAAACGGCAGGACCATCTGGGGCAAAATAATCCGCATAGGGATAAGCAGGATCCCCTATGCCGCCCTGAGGTAGATTGAATGTATGCTCAACGAAACCTAAGATACTTCCAAAATCATGACAATAAGCATTTCCGTGAGAGCAGTCTGGGTTAGCCCGAGGCCCTGAAATGTACCCTGGTTTAACATAGGGCGATATAACTAAAAGAGGCACGCGGAATCCATATACAAACGAAGACCCGGTGCCATTCGGATATCCGATCCCAGGACCTCCAGCAGAGGCGGACGGGGACACATGATCGAAAAATCCGCCCCAATCATCCCACGTAATCAGGATGACCGTATTCTTCCAATAATTGCAGTGCGGTGCTGCATAGGAAACGCCGCCTATCGCATTGACGACCGCTGCTACGAAGGAAGGCCCTCCGTCCTGTCCCATCAACCCCGGATGGTCTGACCACCAACCATCTGAAGTGACCCAGCTTACAGCTGGCAGTTCGCAATTCTGGATATCGGTAAGGATAGGCGAGTTATTGGTCGTTGTAGGAATTGAGACATGCGAGGTCCACTCGCTCCCTGTGCAAGCTCCTTGCACGACAGCCCCACAGATGAGGCTCATCGCGTTAGGCGCTGTCCAAAAAGCATATGCGACCTTCGGGGAATAATATTTCCAACTGATGTTTTGTTTTTCAAGAAGTGTGGCCAGAGTGTTGTGGTTATAGCAAGGAAAACCGTTGTGGTAACCCGGCGACTCGTTGCCTTCGGGATCGACTTCCATCGCCGTGTCTGGGGGAGTTGCAGCACAACCTACGGTGCCATATACCGTCGGATTCTCCGCCGCAAACCATTCCCAATATCTAAGAGGGTCGCTTGGATCGTTGTAAAAATTTGGGGCAGAGGTGCCCGAAAAAAGGAACTGGTGTGCGGAAAAGCTTGCGCCCTGGTTTGTCTGGAACATGTAATTGGCATAACCGTAATGGTCTGCCATCTCATAGTACGGAGTAACCAAGCCCAGGGAATTGTCCACATAGGTATAACCCGGATAGGGCAAATCCTGTGAGCAGCTCCCGTGATAGTCAATCTTGACGGTGCAGGCACCATCCATCGCGCCATCGTGGTACTGAGGAAGCCAAGCCTTGGTATGTCCATGGGCGGGATCGAAGCAGGCATCCAACTGGAATGGCTGCAGCAAGACTGGTACGCTCGTTCCATTCTTAAGCACACAAGGCGCGGGTTTGCTCAGGTTCCACAGATTGGCGCCACGCGCCATCAATGCTGCATCGCCTCCGAACAAATTATCCGGTGAGCGGTTCTCCTGAACGAGGATGACGACATGTTCGATGGCTTGGGCGAAAGCTGTTCCTGAGGCAATCGAGATTGCCAAGAGCATAGTTGTCACAAATTTTTTCATCGGCGGGACGATCCTTGCGAGACTTCAATTCAAGCGATTCCTGGGCGGAATGCCTCTGTCACGAGTTAGTTTACTTCAGTTTATCGACATGGCCAAGCAGAATTCGTCTCGAACCTGCGCCCAACAAGGGAAAGCGGGTATCCACAAAATATGTGACTTTACATAAAAGAGAGCGTATGGACCCTAAACCCTGGGCTAGCTTGCCCGCCTTTCGCTGCCCCTGTAGCATGGATGTTTAGCCCCAAACAAGAGGAGATTCCCATTGGCAACCGACACGATGAACCGCACTGCCATGCTTGGCTCGTCCACGAAGACCAAGGTTTATAAGAATTTTATCGACGGCGAGTGGGTCTCATCCTCGACCGGACAGACTTTTGAGAACCGCAACCCTGCCGACACCCGCGATGTTGTGGGTATTTTTCAACGTTCCGGCAAAGCCGACGTAGACTCCGCTGTCGCTGCCGCCGACCGAGCATTTGCAAAGTGGCGTCTCGTACCCGCGCCGCAGCGTGCCGAGATTGTGTTTGCCGCCGCGCAGATGTTGCTGGAGCGCAAGGAAGATAGCGCGCGCGATATGACTCGCGAAATGGGCAAAGTCCTAAAAGAAACTCGCGGCGATGTTCAGGAAGCTGCCGATTGCGCGTTCTACATGGCGGGCGAAGGACGACGCTTGTTCGGAGTGCATACTCCTTCGGAATTGCCCAACAAATTTGCCATGGCAATGCGCCAGCCTATAGGTGTCTGCGGAATGATCGCACCGTGGAATTTTCCCATGGCGATTCCGTCATGGAAATTACTGCCTGCAATCGTGTGCGGAAATACCTGCGTCATCAAGCCGGCGGAAGACACTCCGCTTTCTACTTTCAATCTGGTTCGCGCTCTGATGGATGCGGGCCTCCCGAAAGGCGTAATCAACATCGTCACCGGATTTGGACCGGAAGCGGGCGCGCCTCTGGCAGATGATCCTCGTGTCCGTGCGATTTCCTTTACCGGGTCAAGTGAA